>JANPHZ010000299.1:0-3791 GCA_031424715.1 Frankiaceae bacterium | reverse complement strand
GACGGACACCATCGCCTCGGCGCGGCCGTCCCGGACGAGCCGGGCGCAGACCCGCACGGTGGCGTCGCGCTTGGAGCGCACGGCCCGGGCGGGGTCCTCCGCCATGCCGATCACCTGAGTGGCGTTCACGACCTCGAAGCGGCCGGCGTGACCGCGCGCGGCCTGGAGCGCCTCGGCCTGCTCGGCCGGACCGACCAGCACGATCTCCAGGGCCGGGTCGTCCGCCACGGCCAACAGGGCGCCGTCGAGCACGGCGTCCGGGGCGTCGTCGCCGCCCATCAGGTCGAGCGCGACGGTCGTCATCGCACCATCACCGCGTACGGCGCGGTGACCCAGAAGGAGACCGGGACCGACCGGGTCGCGGTCAGACCGCGAGGACCGTGCGCTTGTCGTAGCGACCGCACTCGGGGCAGACGGTGTGCGGCAGCGTGGTGTGCCCGCGGTCGCAGGTCGTCAGCGTGGGGACGGTCGTCTTCCACTGCGAGCGACGCGCTCGGGTGTTGCTGCGCGACATCTTGCGCTTCGGGACGGCCATTACTTCTCCTCGGTCAATCGGTGCTCGGTCGCTCGCGTGTCCATCAGGTCCTGCAACGCCGCCCAGCGGGTGTCCGGCGCCTCGTGCTGGTGATCCTCGGGCAGGTCGTCCAGGCGCTCGCCACAGGTGGCGCACAACCCGGAGCAGTCCGGCCGGCAGAGCGGGGTCAACGGCAGCGAGAGCACCACCGCATCGCGCAGAGCCGGTTCGAGATCGAGGTGGTCGCCCTCCATCCGTGCCGTCTCGTCGTCCTCCGCCGTCTCGTCCGTGGTGCTCTCGGGGTAGGCGTACAGCTCCTGGAGCCGGACCTCCAGGGTGTCCTGAAGGGGCTCCAAGCAGCGTCCGCACTCCCCCGTGAGAGCCACGGTGGCGGTGCCGCTCACCAAGACACCCTCCATGACCGACTCGAGCCTGAGATCCAGGTCGACGTCGGAGCCGGCGGGCACCGCGATGAGCTCGACCCCGAGATCGCCAGGTGCGGGAACACGTCGTTGCAGCGGACGCATCGATCCCGGTCGCCGACCCAGCTCGCGCGTGTCGAGCACGAGGGGCTTGCGGGGATCGAGGCGGTGCTGCGGTTTCCTGTTCTCGGACATGGCTACCTAGAGGTCGTACAGACCGCAGGAGAGACTACCTGCCCGAAGCTGGGTCAGCCAGGAAAGCGGGTCTGCTCGTCGTCGAGCTCGCCGAGATCGGTGCGTCCGGCGAGCTTCTCGCGACCCCGCGCGACCGACTCCAGCGTCTTGGTGAGCACGATCTCGAAGTGGGCCAGCTTGGCGTCGACGTAATCGTCGACCTCGGCCCGCATCGTCTCAGCCGTGGCTTGGGCCTGCAGCGTCAGCCGGTCCGCCGCGCGCGTCGCCGCGCCGTGCACGGAGGTCTGCGTGAGCATCTCGGCTCGCTCGGCCTCGGCCTCGGCCAGGATCTGCTCCGCCTGCTCCTGCGCGTCGGCGACGACGCCCTCGGCGTCGTGCAGCACCCGCTGGGCCTGGCGCAACGACTGCGGCACGAGCTTGCGCAGGTCGCCCAGGAGGCCCAGCAGCTCCTCCCGGTTGACGACGCAGGAGGCGCTCAGCGGCAGCGCACGGGCCGAGGAGACGGTGCGCACGATCTCGTCGAGCTTGGCCTGCACGTCCTGCATCGCTGACTCCACCGCGCTCAGCCCGCCGACCGAGCGCGCTCGGCTAGCCGGCGACCAGCCACCTCGGGCACCAGGGAGGAGACGTCCCCGCCGTAGGTCGCCACCTCTTTGACCAAGCTCGAGGACAGGAAGGAGTAGAGCGGGTTCGTCGTCATGAACATCGTCTCGACGCCGGCCAGCCCGTGGTTCATCTGCGCCATCTGCAGCTCGTAGTCGAAGTCGCTGATGGCCCGCAGCCCCTTGACGATCACCTGGACGCCGCGCGCCCTGCAGAAGTCGACGATCAGCCCGTCAAAGCTGTCCACGACCACGTTGGGGTACTGCACCGTGGCCTCGGTCAGCATGGCGGTGCGTTCCTCGAACGTGAACATCCGCTTCTTCGCGGCGTTCATCCCGACCGCCACCACGACCTCGTCGTAGAGGGCGCTGGCCCGGCCGATGATGTCCAGGTGACCCAGGGTCACCGGGTCGAAGGACCCGGGGCAGACGGCTCGTCTCATGGTGCGCTCACGCTAGCGCGTACCAGAGCGTCGCCTCCCCGTAGCGCCGCGAGCGCTCCTGCGTGAGCCCGGCCGGCCAGGGCGGCGCTCCCGAGCGGGTGGCGCGCTCGACGACCACGACGGCGTCGGGGGCGAGCCAGGGCAGGAGGGACACGAGAGCGGGCGCGACGTCCACGTCGTACGGCGGATCGAGCAAGGCGAGGTCGTAGCGGGGCTCCGCCGGGTTGGACAGGAACGTCTCGGCGCGCTGGGCGACGACAAAGGCCTCCGGCAGCCCGACGGCCTCGATGTTGGCGCGGATCGCAGTGACCGCAGCGGGGTCGTCCTCGACCATCGTGGCGCTGCCGGCGCCCCGGGACAGCGCCTCCAGGCCGAGGGCGCCGGAGCCGGCGTAGAGATCGAGCACCCGGGCGCCGTCGAGATCGAGCAGGCGGAGCAGGCTCGAAAACAGGCCTTCCCGAGCGCGGTCGGCCGTGGGGCGGGTGCCCGTGCCGGGCGGCACGGCGAGCCGCCGGCCACGTGCGACCCCCGCGATGATCCGGGTCACGCCGCGCCCACCCGTATCCCGGGAGGGCCGGCCCGCCTGCTGCGGACGGTCAGGCCGACCAGGCGCTGCGCGCGTGCGGGACGGCGGCATCGACCCGGGTGGCGAGATCGGCCAGCTCGGCCAGATCACGGATGTCGGTGTCGGCGAAGCGCTCCTCGCGCAGCAGCTCCTCCGACGAGGGGCCGAAGCCCGCGAGGTCGAAGAGCAGGCGCAGGGGAACCCGGTCAGCCAGCAGCGCGGTCACGTGCTCGCTCGTCGTTGCTGGCATCTCGTCCCTCGCCGGTCGCAGGTGTCCTGGAACGCCCCAGGATCACACGGGTCGCGAGCCATGGCGGGGCGCCACGCCGGTGCGGTAGACGCCCGCCCGCGCGGCCAGTGCCAGCACCAGCAGGACCACGACGGGCACGGCGGGCAGGGCGGGACCTCCGCCCGTGGCCGCGAGGACACCGCCGGGCGGGTTCGCCGCCGCGACGGGAGCCGGCGGAGCCTCGGGGGCCAGCGCAGGGGGTACCGGTGCAGCCTCCGGGCGGGTCAGAAAGTCCAGCGTCCTCGCCCAGACGTCCGGGGAGTTGATGATGCCGGTGTGCGCGGCCAGCAGCGCGGAGTCGTGCGCACCCTGCCCGCGGACCTCCGCCAGTTCGGCGCCCACCAGGCGGGCGCTGAGCGAGAAGTCGTGCTCTCGGCCTTTGCGGTCCTGCGCCGGGACCGGGGGCAGCACGCCGTCCTGCGCCGAGATGTAGACGAAGCTGGTGTCGGCGTTAACGATCGCGAGGTAGTCGGTGGGGCCGGGGGTCTCGTCGCCAGCGTTGAGGCGCTGCAGGAAGGGGGTGTCCGCGGCGCCGTACTCCAGGCAGACGGGGCTGTCGGGCGTGAACCCCAGGGTGACGTAGTAGTTCTGCGGCGAGGGCGAGCAGTTGATGATCCCGTGGTGCGGCCCGTCGACCGAGACCAGCCGACGCACCGTGGCGTAGGCGTTGTCCTGGCGCATCCACTCGCGCGCCAGGGTTGCGCCCAGGGAGTGGCCGACGATGTCGACCTGGCGCGCACCGGTGAACCGCAGGACCGAGG
>JANPHZ010000298.1:0-5522 GCA_031424715.1 Frankiaceae bacterium | reverse complement strand
CGCGACCAGCTGGCGCTGGCCAGCCGAGAGCCGGCTGCCCCGCTTGCGCACCTCGGTCTGGTAGCCGTCCGGCAGCGCAGCCAACGCCTCGTGCGCGCCGATCGCCCGGGCGGCGTCCTCGACCTCGGCGTCGGTGGCCTCCGGCCGACCGAAGCGGATGTTGTCGGCGACGGTGCCGGCGAACAAGAAGTTCTCCTGGGTCACCATCACCACGGCGCGGCGCAGGTCGGTCTCAGACACCTCCCGCAGGTCCACACCGTCGAGGCAGACCCTGCCGGAGGTCGGGTCGTAGAAGCGGCAGAGCAGCCGGCCGATCGTCGTCTTCCCGGCGCCCGTCGCGCCGACCAGGGCAACCGTCTGGCCGGCGGGGATGTGCAGGTCGAGGTGGGGGAGCACTACCGCCTCGTGGTAGCCGAAGCGCACACCGTCGAGATCAAGCCGACCCTGTACGTCGGTCAGCGGTGCCGGGTCGGTCGGCTCAGGCACCGACGGCGTCTCCTCGAGCACCCCGGAGAGCGTCTCCAGCGCCGCGGTCGCGGACTGCAGCGAGTTGTAGAACATCGACAGCTCCTGCATCGGCTCGAAGAACCGGCGCAGGTAGAGCAGGAAGGCGGCCAGAACGCCGACCTCGGTCGCCCCGTCAATGACCCGGGTGGCGCCGTAGATGAGGACCACGGCGATCGTGACGTTGCCGATGAGCTTGATGCCAGGGGCGAACAGCGCGACCAGCTTGAAGGCGCGCTCGTTGGCTAGCCGGTAGTCGGTGTTGAAGACCTTGAAGATCTCGTCATTGCGGCCCTCGCGGCGGAAGGCCTGGACCGCGCGGATGCCGCCGATCGATTCGACGAAGTGCACGATGACTGCCGCCACGGTGACCCGGGTGCGTCGGTAGGCGACCGCTGACTCGCGGCGGAACCACGCGGAGATCCACAGCAGCAGCGGGAACGACAGCATCGTCAGCAGACCCATGGGCGGGTCGAGGACGACGAGGATGACGGCGACCGAGACCACCGACAGCGCCGCGATGACCAGGCTGTTCAGGCCGCCGTTGAGCAGTTCGCCGATGGCGTCGATGTCGCTGGTCATCCGCGAGATCACCCGGCCCGAGGTGTAGCCCTCGTGGAAGGAGATCGACAACCGCTGGAAGTGGTCGTAGACCCGGGTGCGCAGGTCAAGCAGGACGGCCTGGCTGATCCGGCCCGAGAGCACGATGAAGTAGCGCTTGGTGACGTACTCCAGCACCGCAGACACCAGCAGAGCGACGGTGATCGCGGTCAGCACATCGGAGTCGCCGGTGCGCAGCGGCGGGATGCCCTCGTCAATGCCGACCTGGACCAGCTTGGGTCCGGCCATCGCGGCGGCGTTGAGGATGAACAGCAGCACCACCGCGAGCGCGATCCCGCGCTTGTGCGGGCGCAGCAGCGACCCCAGCAGCCGGCGGCTGCGCGCTTTGAGCCGGAGGTTGGTCGCGGCGGTCAGCTTCTCGCTGCCCTCGGCCGCGACCCCGCGCCAGGCCTGGACGTCGACGCTCATGCGGTCAGCTCGGCCACGCCGGCAACGTCCTCGGTGTCGGCGTCCTGCGCGAGCACAGCCCGGTACGCCGGGACGGTCGCCATCAGCTCCGAGTGCGTACCGGTCGCCACGAGGGTGCCGTCCTGCAGCAGCGCGACCCGGTCGGCAAGGGCGATCGTGGACGGTCGGTGGACGACGAGCAGCGCCGTCGTACCAGCCAGGACGCGGTGCAACGCCTCCTCGACGAGCGCCTCGGTGTGCACGTCCAAGGCCGACAACGGGTCATCCAGGACCAGCACGGAGGGCCGGCCGATGACCGCGCGCGCCAGCGCGAGCCGCTGGCGCTGACCGCCGGACAGCGACAACCCCTGCTCGCCGATCCGGGTGTCCAAGCCCCACGGCAGGTCGTGCACGAAGCCGGCCTGGGCGATGTCGATGGCCTCGGCAACCTCGGCGTCGGTGGCGTCGGGGTGACCAAAGGTGAGGTTCTCCCGGACGCTCGCCGAGAACAGCGTGGGCTCCTCGAACGCCGTCGACACCAGCCGGCGCAGGGAGGCCAGGGTGCAGTCGCGGACGTCGACGCCGTCGAGCAGCACTCGACCCTCGGTCACGTCGTACAGCCGGGGGACCAGTGCCGTCAGCGCCGTCTTGCCGCTGCCGGTGATGCCGACGATGGCGACCGTCTCGCCCGGGTGGACCACCAGGTTGACGTCGCGCAGCACCGGCACGTCACTGCCCGGGAAGCGGAAGCCGACGCCCTCGAAACGCAGCTCTCCGGGCCCTCGCACGGCGTCGACGGCGCCGGGCCGGTCGACGATGGCCGACTCGGTATCGAGCACCTCGTAGACCCGGTCGGCCGCGGTCATCGCCTCCTGCGACATCGTCAGAATCTGGCCGAGCGACTGGATGGGCCAGGACAGGGTCAGCGTGAGGGAGATGAAGGCGACGAGCTGGCCGAGAGTGATCGCGTCGGAGGCGACCGAGCGGGCCCCGAACAGCAGCACCAGGGCGAGCGTGAGGTTGGGGATCAGGTCGTAGGCCGACCACGACCGCGACGTCACGAGCGCCTTCTCGACCGACGAGTCGTGCAGGGTCAGCGCCGTGCCTCGGAAGCGGGCACCGACGTGGTCGGCCCGACCGAAGGAGCGGATCGTGCGCACACCGACCGCCGACTCCTCGATAAAGGTCGCGAGGTCACCCTGCTCGTCCTGCACCCGGCGGCTCACCTGCAGGTAGACCCGCGACAGCCGCCGCGACACGATGAACAGCGGTACGGCGGAGGCGGCCACGAGCAGCCCCAGCGGCTGCGAGATGCGCACCAGCAGCACGATCACGGTGATGAACGTCGCGAGGTTGACGACGAGGAAGACCAGTCCGAACGACAGGAAGCGCCGGATCTGCGACAGGTCGCTGGTGACCCGCGAGAGCAGCTGGCCCGTCTGCCACTGGTCGTGAAAGGCCATCGGCAGCCGCTGCATGTGCCGGTAGAGGTCGCCGCGCAGGGCCGACTCCATGCCCAGCGCGGCGTAGGACTGGACCCACCGGCGTACGAAGATCAGGCCGGCCTCGGCAACGCCGAGCAGCAGGGCCAGGGCGCCCAGCAGGACGAGGCCGCCCTTCTCCCGGTCGGCCACCGGGCCGTCGATCACGTGCTCGGTCACCAGCGGGATGACCAGGGTGGCGCCGACAGCGAGTGCAGCGGCCGCCGTCATCAGGCCCATCTGCCGGGCATAGGGCCGCACGTAGCCCCGCACCCGCCACAACGAGTGGGCCGGCCGCCCCGCCAGACGGCTCTCGGCGGGGGAGGGGGGCATTTGCCTCAATCTAGGCGATCACCGAGCTGCTCGCTCGGTGATTTCGGGCCCCGTCAGAGGCGGTACGACGGGTCACCAGCGGCCACCTCGGTGTCCATCTGGGCCTTCTGCAGCTCGCCGGCGTAGTCCCAGTTCATCGACTGCCAGCGGGTGAACTGGTCGAGCACCCAGATGCCGCTCTGCCGCGAACCGTTGCCGCTCTTGCCGTTGCCACCGAAGGGCAGGTGCGCCTCGGCGCCAGAGGTGGAGTTGTTGACCGACAGCATCCCGGCGCTGACGTGGGAGCGGAAGTCCCAGACCGTCTTCGGGTCGCTCGTGTAGATCGCCGAGGACAGGCCGTAGCCGTGCCCATTGGCGAGCTCGACCGCCTCGTCGAAGGTGGAGAAACGCATGACCGACACCAACGGTCCGAAGGTCTCGTTGCGGTAGAGCGCGTCGTCCGGACGGACGCCGGTGACCACCGTCGGATGCGCGAAGACTCCCGCGTCCGGGTCGCCGACGAAACCGGCGCGCGGGTTGGCCGCGGTGATCCGGCCGGTGCCGCTGGAGCCGTGCACCTGGTGGTGCGGCTGCACCTCGCCGAGCCACTTCTCGAAGCCCTGCAGGAAGCGCTCGCCGAGCATCGGCCCGTAGAGGACCTCGGTCGACGTGGGGTCGCCGACCACGGCGTTCTCCACGCGGGCAAGGAACTTCTCGAGGAACGCGTCGTAGACGTCGTCGTGCACGATCGCCACGCCGAGCGAGGTGCAGCGCTGCCCGGCGGTGCCGAAGCCGGAGAAGAGCGCTCCCTCGGCCGCGAGGTCGAGGTCGGCATCGGGCATGACCACCAGCGGGTTCTTGCCGCCCAGCTCGAGGCACGGGTTCTGCAGGTGCCGACCGCAGAGCTCACCGATGGCCACGCCGACCTCGGATGAGCCGGTGAAGCCGACCTTCTGCACCAGGCCCTGCTCCAGGGCCGACGCCAGCCCGTCGAAGGTCGTCGGACCGTCGGCGTAGACCGTGTTGAGGACGCCCTCAGGCAGGCCACCCGCGACGAAGAGGCGGGTGAGGGCATCGGCCAGCGCGCAGGCGTAGTCGGCGGGCTTCCACACCACGGCGTTGCCGCAGAGCAGGGCCGGGACGAGGTACCACGACGGCACGGCGACGGGGAAGTTGCCCGCCGTGATGATGCCGGCGACGCCGACGGGGACCCGGAAGGTGAACAGCTGCTTGTCACGCATCTCCGACGGGACCGTCTGGCCGTAGAGCCGGCGGCCTTCGCCGAGGAAGAAGTCGCAGGTGTCGACGATCTCCTGGACCTCACCGCGGGCCTCCGCGATCGGCTTGCCCACCTCGCGCACCACCAGCTCGGCCAGCGCTTCGGCGTTGGCCTCGACCAGGCGGCCGATGGCGGCGATGACCCGCCCGCGGACCGGGGCCGGCGTCGCGGCCCAGGCGGGTTGCGCTGCCTTGGCCGCGGCGAAGGCCTCGACCAGCTGGCCGGCGTCGGCCAGGGAGACCTCGGCGACGACGTCGCCGGTGCGGGCGGGGTTGGTGCTGGTCAGGGTGCCGGCGCGGCCGGTCACCGATCGACCGGCGATGAGGGAGGAGATCATGCGTGGGACTCCAGGATGCGGTCGAGGGCGGCGACGCCCTCGTTGAGGTCGGCGTCGCTGACGGTCAGCGCCGGGCGGAAACGGATGCTGCGGGTGCCGCAGCCGAGCAGCAGGACATGCTCCTCGGCCTGCAACCTTGCCAGGACGGCGTCGCGGATCTCCTTGCTGGGCAGGGAGAACGCCCGCATCAGCCCGCGACCGCGGACGTCGGTGACTTGCGGGTGCCGCGCGGCCAGACCGGTCAGCAGCGTGTGCAGCACAGCGCCGGAGGCGGCAGCGCGCTCGATGAGCGCGTCGCTCTCGATCACCTCGAGGATGCGCCGGGCGCGGACCATGTCGGTGAGGTTGCCGCCCCAGGTGGAGTTGATCCGCGAGCTGACCCGGAAGACGTTGTCGGCGACGTCGTCGACCCGACCGCCGGCCATCACGCCGCAGACCTGGGTCTTCTTGCCGAAGGCGATGACGTCAGGGCTGACCCCGAGCTGCTGGTAGGCCCACGGCGTGCCGGTCAGGCCGCAACCGCTCTGCACCTCGTCGAGCACGAACAGCGCGTCGTGCTCATGGCACAGCGTCTGCATCGCTTGCAGGAACTCGGGCCGGA
>JANPHZ010000297.1:0-8392 GCA_031424715.1 Frankiaceae bacterium | reverse complement strand
CTCTCGAAGACCAGCCGGAAGGCGCCCGCGCCGTCGGGGCCGTCGGGGCCATCGGGGCCATCGGGGCCATCGCCGACGACGAAGTCGAAGTAGGCACCAACGGTCGCCTGCACGCGCTGGCGGTTGTCGGTGGTCGAGGCGAGGGCCTTGCGGACGCGCTTGACCAGCGACGCCGCGTGCTGGTCGAGCAAGGCCAGGTAGAGATCGAGCTTGCCGGGAAAGTGCTGGTACAGCACGGGTTTGCTGACCCCGGCGCGGTCGGCGATGTCGTCCATCGCGGCCGCGTGATAGCCCTGGGCGACGAAGACTTCCTGCGCCGCCCGGAGCAGCTGCTTGCGCCGGGCCGAGCGGGGCAGCCGGGTGCCGCGGGCGCCGGCGGCGTCCGGCCCGGCGTCGGCGTCGAGGTCGAGGTCACGCGCTCCCGTGGTCACACCGTCGAGCCTGGCACAACCGTCCGGCGTACTGCCTCGGCCCAGCCGTCAGTCCTGACCGGAGAGCTCGCGCGAGCCGTGCCGGGTCCGCCGGGCGTCGATGACCCGGTCGGGGTTGCGCCGCAGGTACTCCTGCTCGAGCTCGGCGGTGCGCGAGGTGTGGAAGTGCAGGGCGTCCTCGCTGCCGTGCAGGAACGTGTCGTGCCGGGTCTCGTGCAGGTGCTCGAGCTCGCGCTCGAGCGCCTCGTCCGTCAGGGCAGCTGGGACGACGCCTGTCATGGGGGCTCCTCGGGTCGACCGGACGGTTAGGTCTGTGATCTTGCGGGGTAAGGCGGCCCCGTGACCAGCACCCTGCCCGACGTGCGTCCGGCCAGCGAGGTCCGGTCGGCCCGGGACAAGCGCCGCGTCGGGTTGGCGCTGCTCACCGTCTTCGTCCTCGCCGGTGCCTTCGGCCTCTTCGGGACGCGTACGACGACGGCCACGGCGACCGCCAGCGGCTACACGGTGACCGTCACCTACCCGCAGATCAGCCGCCCGGGGCACGCCGTCCGCTACGAGGTGGAGGTCACCCGTGCGGGCGGCTTCACCGGTCCGGTGCAGATGCGCTTCCGCAGCGCCTACTTCGACCTGTTCGACGAGAACAGCTTTGGCCCCGCGGCAGAGTCCGAGACCGCCGATGACGAGTACGACCTCTACGAGTTCGCCGCGCCGAAGGGCGACACGCTGATCGTCTCGTCGGACACCCGGGTCGAGCCGGCCCGCCAGCGCGGCGAGCGCGGCGAGGTCTCCGTGCTCGACGAGACCGGCAACCCGGTGGTCACCGTCCGGTACCGCACGCGGATCTTTCCCTAGGAGCGGGTCATGGACGTCGTCTACCGGGCAGCCTTCATCTACTTCTTCCTGTGGTTCATCACCCGCGTCATCGGCAAGCGCGAGCTCGGCAGCATGTCGGCGTTCGAGCTGGTCCTGCTCGTCACCATGGGCGACCTGATCCAGCAGGGCACGACGCAGGAGGACTTCTCGGTCACCGGCGCGATGCTGGCCGTCGGCACCTTCGCGCTGCTGATGGTCTTCTTCTCCTGGGTGTCGTTCCGGTTCAGCCGGACCCGCCCGCTGCTCGAAGGCATGCCCGTGGTCGTCGTCCAGGACGGCAAGCCCCGCGAGGACGTCATGCGCTACGAGCGCCTCGATGAGAGCGAGCTGCTCGAGGCGCTGCGGGAGCAGGGGATCGACGACGTCGCGAAGGTGCGCGTCGGGATCCTCGAGCCCAACGGCAAGTACAGCTTCTTCACCGTCGAGGACCACGAGCCCGCGCCCGAGAACGAAGCGGCGAGTTAGAGCAACGGCGCGAAGAGGTCGCCGAGCTCGTCGACCCGGGCGAGGACGTCGTCGCTGGTGAACGCCAGGTCCTGCGGTGCTCGGCACGCCTCGACCTCGGCCCACGTGACCGGCGTCGACACGGTGGGCCGGGGACGGGCGCGCAGCGAGTAGACCGACACCGTCGTCTTGGCCGCGCTGTTCTGGGACCAGTCGACGAGCACCTTGCCGGGACGCAGGTCCTTGGCCATCTTGTGCACCACCAGGCCCGGGTGGCTCCCCTCCAGCTCCCGGGCAAGGGATTTTGCATAGGCCGAGGTCTCCTCGGCGGAGCCGAATCCCTTGGCCCGGGCATAGAGCTGCAAGCCCTTGCTGCCGCTGGTCTTCGCCAGCGGCTCGTGCCCGTCGGCCGCCATCCGCTCGCGCAGCAGCAGAGCCACCTCGCAGCACTCGACGACCGTGGCCGGCGGGCCTGGGTCGAGGTCGAACACGACCAGGTCTGGTGGCGCCTGCCGAGCCGGCTTGCCCCGGGGCCGCTGCACCCGCCACAGGTGGGTGTGCAGCTCGAGCGCCGCGAGGTTGGCCGTCCAGACCAGGGTGGCGAGGTCGTCCACGATGACGTAGTCGATCGTCTCGCGGTCCTTGCTCGACCCGGGTGACGGCAGCGTCTCGACGTGGACCCAGTCCGGCGTACCCCGCGGTGCGTTCTTCTCGAAGAACACCATGGCGTCGACGCCGTCGGGATAGCGCTTGCGGGTCAGCGCCCGACCGTCGAGGTGCGGCAGCAGCACCGGCGCGATGCGTGAGTAGTAGTCGAGCACCTGCCCCTTGGTGAAGCCCACCTCGGGATAGAGCACCTTGTCGAGGTTGCTCAGCGTCACCTGCCGGCCCTCCACGTCGACCACCACCTTGCTCATGGCCGCTCCTCGACCCGCCCCACCTGGGCCGGGTCGAGGTCGTCGCGCAGCCCCTTGTACGACGGGTGGCGCAACCGGCCGTCGCGGGTCCACTCGGTGTAGTCGACGTCAGCCACCAGGGCAGGGTGCACCCAGACCGCGTCCTTGGCGTGCAGGCGCGGCACCGGCGTCGCGAAGGGCGAGTCGGGGCGGCGTAGTGGCTCGAGCAGCCCGTGCAGGGTCGTCAGCGTCGCTGCAGTGAAGCCGGTGCCGACGTGTCCCGCGTACTCCAGGCCGTGTGGGCCCTGCACCCCCAGCAGCAGTGAGCCGATCCGGCCGGCGCGACCGCCCTCGCCTGGTTTCCACCCCGCGAGTACGACGGAAGTCCGCCGGATGTGCTTGATCTTGCGCCAGTCCGGCGATCGGCGACCGGGCAGGTAGCGGCTGTCGCGGCGCTTGGCCAGCAGGCCCTCCAGCCCCTGCGCGCGGGTCGCGTCATGCAGCGCGCGCCCGTCGTCAAAGGCCGGCGGCACCGACCAGTGCGGTCCGGCCAGCTCGAGAGCGTCGAGGGCCTCCCTTCGGGCGTCGTACGGCTCGTCCAGCAAAGAGCGACCGTCGAGCCACAGCAGGTCGAAGACGAGCAGCTGTGCCGGAGTTGAAGCGAGCAGCGCCGCCGGCGGAGCAGACAGGTGCATGCGGTTCTGCAGCAGGGCAAAGCTCGAACGGCCGGCGTCGTCGAAGGCGACCACTTCGGCATCCAGCACGGCCGGCGCGGTCAGCTGCTCGGCCAGGCCGGCGAGCTCGGGATAGGAGGCGGTCAGGTCGTTGGCGTTGCGACTCTTCAGGTTCAGGCGGCCGGCCACCACGGTGACCAGGGCGCGAACCCCGTCCCACTTGACCTCGTAGGACCACCCATCGTCCTGCTCGGGCAGCGCCCCAGCGGTGGCCAGCATCGGCGTGAGCGCGGGCGGCTGCGCCCGCTTGCCCGAGGTCGCCATGGGCTGCATCTTCCCCGGCCGCACCGCGCGACACCGGCGGCGCACCTCGGGCGGAGGGCGGGGGGAGGGCCGGGCAGCGCATGGGCGAGGATCCGGGGATGACAGCTGCCAGCCCGCCCGCGGTCGGAGGCACCGGCCTCGCCCTGCCCCTGAACCTGGCGCTGCCCGTGCGCGGCTTCGTCGATGTCGCGGCGCAGGCCGAGGCGGCCGGCTACGACCGGCTCTGGGTCGCCGAGGCCGGCAACAACGACGCCTTCGGGCTGCTCACCGCTGTGGCCCTGGGCACCTCGACGGTCGGGCTCGCGACCGGGGTGGTCCCGATCTACACCCGCACGCCCTCGCTGATGGCGCAGTGCGCGGCGACGTTGCAGGACGTGTCCGGGGGCCGCTTCACGTTGGGCGTCGGGGTCTCGAGCAAGACGATCGTCGAGAAGTGGAACGGCGTCCCCTACGACCGGCCGCTCGCCCGCATCCGTGACTACGTGGAGGTGGTGCGTGCGCTGCTGGCCGGCGAGCGGCTCGACCGCAGCGGCCTCTACGACGTGCACGGCTACTTCTTGCTGATGCACAACCCGCAGCCACCACCCCCGATCATCCTCGGCGCGCTCAACGCGCAGATGCTGCGCGCCGGCGGTGAGGTGGCCGACGGGGTCTGCCTCAACTGGATCGGCGCGCACGCCGTCGCGGACGCTCTGGCTCAGGTCAAGGCCGGCCCGCGGGAGACGACGAACGCCTGCTTCGTGCGGGTCTGCGTGACCGACGACGTCGACGGCGTACGACGATGGGCCCGTCGCGAGGTGATGTCCTACGTCACCGTCCCGGCCTACCGCAAGGCCTTTGGCATCCAGGGCTGGGACGACGTCACGACCGCAGCGATGGCGCTGTGGGACGCCGGCGACCGCAAGGCCGCCGCCGCCTCGCTGCCGGACGAGTTCCTCGACACCCTGGTGATCGCCGGGCCTGCTGACGACGTACGAGCCCGGTTCGAGGCCTACCGCAGCGCCGGCGTGGACGAGCCGGTGGCCTTCCTGGTCAGCGGCCAGAGCGATCCGGCTGCCGTCCGCGCCGAGCTCGCCGCGACGACGCAGGCCCTCGCGCCGACCTGAGCCCTGTCGCTGCGGGCGCGGCGGCGATAGCGTGGCCGCCCGGCGAAGGGGTACGGAGGCGACGTGCGGTCGATCTGGAAGGGCGCGATCAGCTTTGGGCTGGTCTCGATCCCCGTCAAGCTCTACAGCGCCACGGAGGCCAAGGACGTCTCCTTCCACCAGGTCCGGCGCTCCGACGGCAGTCGCATCCGCTACAAGCGCGTTGCGCAGGCCGATGGCGAGGAGGTGGCCTACGGCGACATCGCCAAGGGCTACGAGCTCGGCAACGGCGAGACCGTCGTCCTCACCGATGACGACTTCGCCGACCTGCCGCTCACGACCAACCGAGCGATCGACGTCTTGCAGTTCGTACCGCTGGAGCAGGTCGACCCCATCTACTTCGAGAAGACCTACTACCTCGAGCCCGACAAGACCGGCACCAAGCCGTACGTGCTGCTGCGCAAGGCGCTCGAGGAGTCGGGGAAGGTCGCGGTGGTCAAGGTGGCGCTGCGCAACCGCGAGTCGCTGGCCACCCTGCGGGTGCGCGACGGCGTCTTCGTCCTCGAGACGATGCTGTGGCCCGACGAGATCCGTACGCCGGACTTCGGGTTCCTCGACGAAGACATCGAGGTGCGCGACCAGGAGCTCGCCATGGCGGCCAGCCTGATCGAGACGCTCTCGGGCGACTTCGACCCGAGCGAGCACAAGGACTCCTACCGGGATGCGCTCAACGCGGTGATCGAGGCCAAGATCGCCGGCCGCGAGGTGGTGGCGCCGACCCAGGAGCAGCCCACCAGCGGCACCGTGGTCGACCTGATGGCGGCGCTGCGGGCCAGTGTCGAGGCCGCCAAGCAGAGCCGTGCCGACAACGCGTCCCCGGCAAAGAAGCCGGCAAAGGCGACCGCAAAAGCAGCCGGAACGACCGCGGTGGCCAAAAAGAAGGCCACGGCGGCCACCGGAAAGACTCCGGTCAAGAAGGCCGCTTCGAGCACAGCAGGCGGTACAAAGGACGCAAAGGCCGCGAAGGCGACGGCGGCCGCGGCAAAACGGCCGGCCCGTAAGACCGCTTGACGCTCAAGACGGCCTTTTCCCGCGTCGATGTTCACGGGACGCCCTAGCAGCAGGAGACCCCGTGCCCACCACCGAGAACCGCGATGTCGTCGCGGCGATCCGTGCTGTTCCCGGGGTGGCTGACGCCCAGATCGAACCGGACGACCAAGGCGGCCTCGGCATGCTGCGGCTGGCGCTGCAGTCCGACGTCGACGAGGCAGCGGTGGCCAGCACGGTCGGGCGGCTGCTGCGCGAGCAGTTCGGGATCGGGGTCGACGCCGAGCGGGTGCAGATCATCGAGGACGCCGACCTGTCGTCGCGGCCGCACCACCCGACGGCCCCGCCCATCGTCGCGGCCGCGCTCCCCGCGCCTGTCCCGGCAACCCCCGCGCTCCCCGAGCAGCGGATGCCGGTGCGCCCGGCCATCTCGCGCATGCACCTCGTCTCGTCGGGCCTGGACGTCACCGCCAGCGTCACGCTCTCCTCTGGCGGCCGTACGGCGGTCGGCGAGGGCCTGGGCAACGCCTCGCAGGTCGGCGTCCAGCGGGCCGTCGCCAACGCCACCCTGCGCGCCGTCGAGCAGCTGCTCGACGGCCTGGCGCGCTTCGAGCTCGACCACCTGGAGATCAGCTATCTCGGCGCCGAGCGCACCGTGCTGGTCAACCTGTCGATGCTCTCGGGCAAGGGCAGCGAGCGACTCACCGGCGCCGCCTCCGTGCGCGAGGACGTGCGCCAGGCCGTCATCCGCGCCACCCTCGACGCGCTGAACCGGCGCTTCGAGACGCTCCTGTCCTGAGCGGTCGGTCCAGGCCTGCGCAGTAGCGTCGGCCGGCATGACGATCTGCCTGCAGGGTGGCGGGGAGTTCAGCCCCGGCTGCCGCGCCATGGACGCTGACCTCGTACGCCGGGCCGGCGGCCGCGTCGTCGTCACGGCCCTCGCCGGCACCCCGGGGCGCGACTACGACACGGCGACCGCCCACGGCGTACGCCACTTCCGGGCGATCGGGGCCGGTGACGTCGTCGGTGCGCCGGACGCGCGGCAGGATCCGGCCGGTGCGCGTGCCGCGCTGGAGCAAGCCCGGCTCATCGTGCTGCCGGGCGGCTCGCCGTCGCGACTGCTGACGGCGCTGCGCACGACGCCGGTCGGCGGGGTGCTGGCCGAGCTGCTCGGCGACGGCGGCGTGGTCATGGGGGCCAGCGCCGGAGCCATGGTGCTCGGCACCTGGACCGCCCTGCCCGACAGGCGCAGCGCCGGGGCGATGGCGGTGACCGAGGGCCTGGGGCTCGCCGGTGACCTCGCCGTCGTACCGCACTGGAGCGGCGGGTCCAGCCGGGGAGACTGGCTGCGCGCCCTGGACGAGCAGCTGCCGGCCACGACCGTCCTGCTCGGCCTGCCGGAGGAGTCCGGCGTGCTCGTGGACGACGGTGTGCTGACCGCGGTCGGGGCCACCGCCGTGCGGTTGATCGGGGCAGAGCGCGACCTCGCGCCGGGGCAGACCTGGACCCCGCGGACCGCGCCGTGACCCGTTCGGTGACCCGCTCAGGCCCCGGGTCACCCGCCCGGAAGGGGCGAGGCGACATACTGAGGGGATTCACGAGCCCGCTGCCGCACGCCTGAGGAGACTCCGCAGTGTCTGACCACGGTACGACGATGCCCGGCCCGGCCGGTCCGTCCGCTGGGGGCGGCGCCGGGGGTGGCGCCGCAGAGCGGATGCAGGCCCTGCTCGCCCGGGCAGCGGAGGAGCAGCTGGCGGAGCAGCGCGGCGTTGCGGCGGCACTCGCGGAGGTGCGCGCGCAGGTCGCCGCCGTCGGCGAGGGGCTGCGCGGTGCCGCCTCCGGCATCGCGGTCGAACGGCTGCGTGGCGAGCTCGCCGCGGTCGCCCAGGACGTGCGCCAGACCACGACCGGTTTCGGGGAGCGCTTCGACGTCCTCGCCGGTCGCATCGACGATCAGGCCCGCGCCGCGGAGCGCAGCGAGGTCGGGACGGAAGTGTCGGCGCTCGGCGGCCGCCTCGACGCCGTCGGCCGTGAGGTCGCCGGTCTCAACAACCGCCTCGAGACGCTCACCCGCGACCTGTCGAAGGTCCTCGCTGCCTTTGACGGCATCACCGCACCGGTCGAGGCGCTGGACGGGCGGATCGGCGAGATCGCCGGCGCCGTCTCGTCGCTGACCACCCGGGTCGACGGGGTCACCCGAGCAGTCGGTGCGGTGGGGAGCGACGTGGCTCAGCTCTCCGACGGGATGTCGTCGGTGACCGCGACCGTCGGCGAGCTCACGGGCGGCATCGGCGCGCTCCCCGACACCGTCGCCGGGATGACCGCCCAGCTGACCGCTCTGGGCGGTCGGGTCGATGCGATCGCCGGCTCGGTCAGCGGCCTGCGCACACCGCTCGAGCAGGCCGCCGGCCAGAGCGCCGCGACGGCCACCCAGCTGGAAGGCGTCGCCTCCGCTGTCGAGGGGATGGACACCCGCTTCGACGCGCTCGCCGGTGACGTGGCGAGCCGGGTTGCGGCGGTGACCGACCGCGTCGGCGCGCTGGACCGGCGCTTCGCGGGCGTCGAGGACCGGGTCAGCGCCGTCGATGGCTCGCTCACCGCCCTCGACGCCGGGATCG
>JANPHZ010000296.1:0-6902 GCA_031424715.1 Frankiaceae bacterium | reverse complement strand
GGCCTTCCTCGGACTGGGCTCGCAGGATCCGGCCATCCCGGAGTGGGGTCGCATGCTCGCCGAGACCAACCAGGTCCTCGCGAGCGCGCCGCTGCTAGCGCTCTGGCCTGGGCTCGCGATCGTCCTCTCGGTGATGGGTTTCTACCTGCTGGGCGAAGCGCTGCGCGAGGCCCTCGACCCCAAGCTGCGGCGATGAGCGCCCCGCTGGCGCAGGAGTCCGTGCCGGGGCTGACCCGACACGAGCCGCTGCTGCGGGTCCGCGACCTGACCGTGACGTTCCGCAGTCGCGGTCGGCGGGACGTGCGTGCCGTGGACGGACTCAACCTCGACGTCGCCGCTGGGTCGACCGTCGGCATCGTCGGCGAGTCCGGCAGCGGCAAGAGCGTGACGTCGCTGGCGGCCCTGGGCCTGCTCGGCAAGCGGGGGGTGCAGGTCAGCGGGGAGGTGCGCTTCGGCGGCGATGACCTGCTCCGGATGCCGGACGAGGAGCTGCGAGCGCTGCGCGGTCGCGAGATCGCGATGATCTTCCAGGACCCCATGAGCTCGCTCAACCCGGTGCTGACCGTGGGCCGGCAGATCACCGAGATCCTGGAGCGGCACCGCGGCCTGTCCGGCTCTCAGGCCAGGGAGCGCGCGGCCGAGCTGCTCGCCCAGGTGGGCATCGCCGACGGCTCGGCGCGCCTGCGCAACTACCCCCACCAGCTCTCCGGCGGCATGCGACAGCGGGTGATGATCGCGATGGCCCTGGCCTGCGAGCCCCGGCTGCTCATCGCCGACGAGCCGACCACCGCGTTGGACGTGACCATCTCGGCTCAGATCCTCGACCTGCTGCGGCGCCTGGTGAAGGACACCCAGACCGCGCTGGTCCTCATCACCCACGACCTCGGGGTGGTCGCGGGCCTGTGCGACGAGGTGCACGTGATGTACTCCGGGCGCATCGTCGAGTCGGCCGACCGCAGGGCGTTGTTCGCGCAGCCCGCCCACCCCTACACCACCGGCCTGCTGGCCTCCGTGCCGCGGCTCGACCAGCCGCGCGGCCTGCCCCTGCTGCCGATCCCCGGTTCTCCGTCGGACACGCTGCCGTGGGCAGAGGGCTGCGCCTTTGCGCCGCGCTGCACCCGGCGGCTCCCCGCGTGCACGGGGGCTGCTCCGGTGCTGGAGCCCGTCGCCGGGCACCTGGCCCGCTGCCTCAACCCGGTGGAGTCCAGCGCATGAGCCTGCTCGAAGTGCGCGGTCTGAAGGTCCACTTCCCGATCAAGCGCGGGGTGGTCTTGGACCGCACGGTCGGCCACGTCCGGGCCGTCGACGGCGTCGACCTGACGGTCGAGCGCGGTCGGACGCTCGGCATCGTGGGGGAGAGCGGGTGCGGCAAGAGCACGCTGGGCCGCGCGATCCTCCAGCTGGAGAAGGCGACCGCCGGGTCGGTCGTCTTCGACGGGCAGGACCTCGTCACGCTGCGCCCCAAGGCCCTGCGCTCGCTGCGCCGGCGGATGCAGATGGTGTTCCAGGACCCCCTCGCGAGCTTGGACCCGCGGCAGAGCGTGGCGTCCATCCTTGCCGAGCCGCTGCGCACCCACGACCACCCGGGCCCGTACGGCGACCGCATCCGTGAGCTGCTCGACCTCGTCGGGCTGCCGCGCAGCGCCGCCAACCGCTACCCGCACGAGTTCTCCGGGGGTCAGCGACAGCGGATCGGCATCGCCCGGGCGATCGCGCTCAACCCTGACCTGATCATCGCCGACGAGCCCGTCTCGGCCCTGGACGTCTCCATCCAGGCCCAGGTCATCAACCTGCTCGAAGAGCTGCAGGAGCGCCTCGGGCTGACCTACGTCGTCATCGCGCACGACCTGGCCGTCGTCCGGCACATCAGTGACGACGTGGCGGTGATGTACCTCGGCGCCGTCGTGGAGAGCGGACCCGCCGACGCGTTGTACGACGCCCCCCTGCATCCCTACACGATCGCCCTGCTGTCGGCGGTGCCGGTGCCGGACCCGGTCGTCGAGGAGCGCCGCGAGCGGATCATCCTGCGCGGTGACCTGCCCTCACCGGCCCACCCACCGACCGGCTGCCGCTTCCACACCCGCTGCCCGTTCCGCCAGCCGACGCGCTGCGACGACGAGACCCCAGAGCTGCGCATCATCGACGGTCACCCGGGCCACCAGGTGGCCTGTCACTGGGCCGTGCAGGTCGCCAGCGGCGCCCTGCAGCCAGCGGACACATCCCTGCCGGTCTGACCTCAGCGCGGCGTGGCTCGACCGGTCGCATCGGTCTGGCCCCTACCGTCGTCCCATGTCGGCTGAGCAGAGCGCTGAGGCGGCTCAGGTCAGAGCGCTCCAGGCGCAGCTCGAGGCGCTGCGCTCCGAGTGCGCCGAGCAGTCCCGGGCGAGGGTGGCCGCCGAGGCTGAGGCGGACCGGTTGCGCGAGCGGGTCGTGTCGCTCGAGGTCCGGCTCGCGGCCTCCGAGTCCGGCGCCGCCGGGGTGAGCCGCCGCGGCCTCGCTGCCCTCATCACGCCGCCGGCCGTGCGCCGCGAGGCCTGACGGCTTCCTTCGCCCGTCGACCTGGGGCGCGCCCAGGGCCGGGGATGTGTGACGATCGGGACAAACCACCCGGTCCTGACCCACCGGGCTCGTCGCGCCATCCGCTCAAGGAGATCCATGTCCGGGCTTCGCCGGGTCAGTGCCGTCCTGCTCACCGTCGCGGCCCTGCTGGCCGTCGGGACCGGGAACGCGTGGGCACACGAGGAGCGCAAGTCCACCTTCCCACCGGGAACGGGCTCGACGCCGTCGTACCGCCCTTACGACCCGGCGACGCCGCGGCTGGTGGTCTGCAAGCCCGACAGCAAGGCCCGGATCCAGAAGCTGACGGACGCCAAGCTCAAGGCGTTCAACCTCAGCCTGCTGCCGCAGTGCCGCTTCGCGCACATCCAGGCAGCTGTCGATGCGGTGAAGACGCGCGGCACGAACATCTACGTCCTGCCGGGGCTCTACCGCGAGGAGCCGTCGCACGCGCCGGCCTGCACCAAGAGCTATGCGGATGAGGTCGTGGAGTACGACCTCATCGTCAGCTGCGGCGAGGTCATCAACCTGGTGACCATCGCCGGGGACGATCCCAAGGATCCCGACATCGCCTGCGACAACCAGCTGTGCGACCTGCAGATCGAGGGGACCGGCGCCCGGATGGACGACGTCGTGCTGCGTGGCGGGTTCAAGGCCGACGGCGACTGGGTCAAGCACAACGGGATCAAGGCTGACCGGGCCGATGGCTTCTACCTGCGCAACATCACCGGCGAGCTCTTCCGAGAGAACGCGTTCTACGTCCACGAGACCGACGGCTACGCCTTCGACCGGGTCAACGCCCGCAACAACGACCTCTACGGGATGCTGAGCTTCGCGAGCGATCACGGGCTCTACAAGGACTGCGAGGCGTCGTACAACGGCGACTCCGGCGTCTATCCCGGCAGTGCCGCCGACGTCAACAAGGACAGCACGGTGACCGGGCCGCTCAAGCGCTACGCCGTCGAGGTCACCGGCTGCCGCAGCCACCACAACGCCCTCGGCTTCTCGGGCACGTCGGGCAACTCGGTCTACTTCCACGACAACGACTTCTACGACAACGGCGCGGGCTACGTCACCGACTCGTTCGTGCCGAACCACCCAGGGATGCCGCAGGACCACGCCTGGCTGGTAGGCAACCGGATTCACAACAACAACAGCAACTACTACGAGAAGTTCGTGCACTCGGGGATCTGCGCCAAGAAGCCGGCGGAGCGTGGTTACGAGACCGGGACCGTGTGTCCCGCGTTCCCCGTGCCGGTCGGCACCGGCATCCTCATCGCGGCCGGCAACCGCAACCTCGTCGAGAACAACCTGATCTACGACAACTGGCGGGCCGGCGCGATGCTCTTCTGGGTGCCTGGCGCGATCCGCGAGGAGTACGAGCCCCAGGCGCAGTACGACACCTCCAACGGCAACTACTACAAGAACAACCGAATGGGTTTCCACCCGAGCGGGGTGAAGCAGCCCAACGGTGTCGACTTCTCCTGGGACGAGCAGGGCGTCGGCAACTGTTGGGAGGGCAACACCTCGGCGACCGGCCCCATCACCGACGACGTGGTCGGTCGGGACCTGCCGACGTGCACCTCCGGCGGCTCGCTCTCCCCGATCGGCAACGTCGCCAAGACCGCGCTGAACGCGCCGTGTGCGACGTACGACCGCAACGACGAGCCCGACCCGGTCGGCTGCGACTGGTTCGACAGCCCCACGGCGCCGGCCGGACGGCAGGAGGCTGCCGGAGAGAGCGCCCCGGAGCCGATCACCGACAGCCCCGGGAGCGCTGGCAGCGGGACGACTGCTCCCACCGCGGGACGCGACGGCGGCGTGCTCGCTGCGACCGGAGCCTCCGCCCTGCCCGCGGTCCTCGGTCTGCTGCTGGCCGGTGTCGTGCTTGCCGTCCACCGTCGCCGCCGGGGTACCGCATGAGCCTGCTTGTCGAGCGATCCGAGGTCGAGGTCTCGGCAGCGCCCGCAGCCCGCCGGCGCCGGTGGGGGCTCCCGGTCCTTGCGGCTGCGCTGGCGCTCGCCGGCTTCGCAAGCAGCGGGCTGCTGATGGCGCCGGGCCTTGCGAAGGTGTCCTTCGGTACGCCGACGGTGTCGGGCGCGCCCTGGGTGACGATCCCGGAGTACGGACCCAAGGGCGCCTACGTCCTGGGCTACGTCCACAGCGCGCCCGTGCGCCTCGGCCTGCCCGTGCGCAACGACGGGCCGCTGCCGATCACCGTCGATGCGGTGCGGCTGATGACGGCCCCCGCGCCGCTGTTCGCGCTTGACCAGGCCGAGGGGCTCGACCTGCACCTGGGTGCGGGCGAGACCAAGACCGTCTGGCTGACCGGCACGCTGGCCAACTGCCGCTACTCCAGCGAGCGAGACCTGCAGACGTACGCCGGGCTCCAGGTCAGCGCCAGCACCCTCGGGCGCGACCTCACCCGCACGGTCAGCTTCGATCGGCCGATCTACGTCAAGAGCCCGATGATCGTGACCTGCCCGGACCGCAAGCTGAACCGCGACACCGTCAACCGCAGCGACCTGCTCTGACCCTCGGTCGCGTCCGTTACCAACCGCGGGCGCGCCACTCGGGCAGGCTCGCGCGCTCGGCGCCGAGGGTCGTGTCCTTGCCGTGGCCGGGGTAGACCCACGTCGCGTCGGGCAGCGGCCCAAACACCTTGCGCTCCAGATCGACCAGCAGGCTGGCGAACCGGGCCGGGTCCTTCTCGGTGTTGCCCGGTCCACCGGGGAACAGGCTGTCCCCGCTGAACAGGTGCGGAGCGGCCGGGTCGGCGGCGTACAGGAGCGCGATGCTGCCCGGGGTGTGCCCGTCGAGGTGGATGACCGTGAGCGTGCAGTCACCGACCTCGACGGTGTCGCCGTCGGCGACCAGCCGGTCAGGGGCGACGGGCAGCTGTGCGGCGTCGCCAGCGTGACCCACGACAGTGGCACCGCTGGCGCCCACGACATCCTCGAGCGCCTGCACGTGATCCCAGTGTCCGTGCGTCTCCACGACGGTCGTGAGCGTGCCGTCGCCGACGAGCTCGAGCAGCCGCGGGGCGTCCCCCGCGGCGTCGACGAGCAGCGTCTGCCCGGTCGACGTGCACCGCAGCAGGTAGCAGTTGTTCTCGAACGGCGGCGTCGCCACCTTGGTGATGGTCAGGCCAGGCAGCTCGCGTACGGCGGCAGGCCCGCCGACCGTGACGTCTCCGGTGTAGGAACCCATGCACCGGACGCTAGCGGCTCACCCGCGTGCGCGCCGCGCCGCCGACATCGCCCATTAGCAGAGGACGTCGGTGCCCGCGGTCTCCGGCAGGCCGCGTAGGGACAGCACGCTGGCGGCCGCCACGACCGCCAACCCGACCACGGTCACGGAGGGGCTCACCACGGACGCCAGTGCTCCGGCGATCAGCAAGCCGGCGCTGCCGGCGACGACGACGACGGCGCCCGCGACCGCTCCGAGGGTGCCCCGGACCTCGGTGGGGAAGAGCTCGCCGGCGAAGGCGCTGCGCACTGCTTGGACGGCCGCGTCGGCCCCGGCCATGAGGAAGAACCCGGGTGCGTAGAGCACCGGTAGTCCGCTGAAGACCAGGACCGTCCCGGCGGACAGCGTGAGGACGGAGGCCGCCAGGACCGGCTTGCGGCCGAAGCGGTCGGAGAGCCGACCACCGGCGACGTAGCCCAGCAGCGTCGTCGGGGCGGCGGCGAAGACGATCAGGGTGAACAAGCCCTTCCAGCCGTAGTCGTCCTGGGCCAGCTCGGCGGCGAAGAAGAACGACGCGGTCCCCAGCATCCCCATGGCTGCGAGCACGACGAGCAGGCGTCTCAGGTGGCGAGCGTCGGTCGGCGCCAGGTCCGGCCACCAGCTCCGGTGCACCCGATCCGTTGCGGCGGCCAACGCGTAGGCGCGGGTCTCGGACAGGTTGCGGCGAAGGTAGATGACGACGGCCAGCGGTACCAGGGCGACGAGATAGAACAGTCGCCACCCCAGGGGGGTCTTGTCCACGACGAGCAGCAGGATGGCCACCAACCCGAACCCCGCGGTGGAGATGATCCCGAGCATGCCGATGCCGGCGCCCCGGTGCTCGGGACGCAGCTCCTCGGTCAGGACGACGCCGGCGAGCGTCTCCTCGGTCGTGAGGAACACCCTGGCGAGCAGCTGGAGGACGACGAACAACGCGAGCCCACCAGCGGCGGCGGTGGCGCCGGTGAGCAGCGTGAAGGCGAGCACGCTGGCGAGCAGCAGCGGACGGCGTCCCCACCGGTCGGCCAGCCGGAGCGTGACGACGCTGCCCAGAGCGCCCAGCCGGATGATGGCGACGCCGATGCCGAAGGTCGCGTCGGAGACGCCCAGCCCATCGG
>JANPHZ010000295.1:0-1874 GCA_031424715.1 Frankiaceae bacterium | reverse complement strand
GTCGCGAAGGTCAAGAAGGACACGTCGGTCCAGCACGTCGTCGTCACCTCGATCCTCGACTTCCTCCCGCGCGCCGACCGTCTCAAGCTGCGACTGCCGATCGCGAAGGCCAAGCGCCAGCGCGCCGAGATCTCCGCAGTGCTGCCGAACTGCCCGCAGAACGTCGTGGCGTTCTTCGCCGCGCTGCGCCTCGGCGCGGTCGTCGTCGAGCACAACCCGCTCTACACCGAGAAGGAGATGCGCCACCAGCTGGCCGACTGCGGCGCGAAGGTGGTTCTCTGCCTGGACCGCGTCTACCCGACGGTGGAGAAGGTCCGCGCCGACACCGACGTCGAGCACGTGATCGTCACCTCCCTGGTCGACCCGCTCCCCGCCTCGACGCGGCTCAAGCTGCGCCTGCCGGTGGCCAAGGCCAAGAAGGCGCGGGCCGAGCTGCTGGCTCCGGTGCCCAAGGGCGCGGCGGTCAAGCAGTACCTCGACCTGCTCAAGGGCGCAGGCCTGCCGGTGCGTCAGGCCGCCATCGACCCGATGTCCGACCTCGCGCTGCTGCAGTACACCGGCGGCACCACCGGCCTGTCCAAGGGCGCCCGGCTGACCCACCACAACCTGGTGAGCAACGCCTACATGAACCGGCTCTGGGACACCGAGGCCACGGCCGGCAAGGAGGTCACCCTCGGGGTGCTGCCGCTGTTCCACGCCTACGGCCTGACCGTCGCGATGACCTCCACGATCCTGCTCGGCGGCACGCTGGTGCTGCTGCCGAAGTTCGACCTCGACCTGGTCTTCGCGGCGATCGACGACTACAAGCCGACGACCTTCCCCGGTGTACCGCCCATTTACAAGGCGATCGCCGACAGCCCCAAGGCCAAGCAGCACGACCTGCGCTCCATCCGCATCTGCGTGTCAGGGGCGATGAAGCTGCCGCAGGAGATCTGCGAGCAGTTCGAGAAGATCTCGGGCGCTCGGCTCATCGAGGGCTACGGACTGACCGAGACCTCCCCGTCGACGCACTGCAACCCGGTCAGCGGCACCCGCAAGACCGGCACCATCGGACTTCCCCTGCCGGGCACCGACTGCAAGATCGTCGACCAGGACAACGCCGAGCGCGAGGTGCCGCCGGGCGAGTCCGGCGAGCTCGCCGTCCGCGGTCCGCAGGTGTTCTCGGGCTACTGGAACAACGAGGACGCCAAGGCGATGTTCACCAGCGACGGCTACCTGCTGACCGGCGACGTCGCGGTCATGGATTCCGACGGCTTCTTCTCGATCGTCGATCGCAAGAAGGAGCTCATCATCGCGGGCGGGTTCAACATCTACCCGTCCGAGGTGGAGGAGGTGCTCTTCGGCATCGATGGCGTCGAGGACGCGGTCGTCATCGGTGTGCCGGACAAGTACCGCGGCGAGACGGTCAAGGCCTTTGTCGTACGACGGGCCGGGAGTGAGCTGTCGGCCGAGGACGTGACCAAGGCGTGCGCGGCGCACCTCACGGCGTACAAGGTGCCCAAGCTGGTGGAGTTCCGCGACAGCCTGCCGCGCACCGTCGTCGGCAAGGTGCTCCGCCGGGTCCTCGTCGAGGAGGAGCGCGTCAAGGCCGAGCAGGGCAAGACGGCGGCGCCGGCCAGCGTGCCCGGCGGCAAGGCGCGCGGCACGGGCGCCGCCGTACCGGCCAAGAAGGCGCCGGCCAAGAAGGCGCCGGCCAAGAAGGCGCCGGCCAAGAAGGCGCCGGCCAAGAAGGCGCCGGCCAAGCGGCCCCCCGCCGCCAGCTGACCTCCGTCCCACCCTCCCGCTTGCGTCAGTCCACGGGTGCAAGGTGCACGCTCAGCGGGACTGACGTAAGCGCGCGGGGCTGACCCGCACCGCTGCTGCGTCAGTCAACG
>JANPHZ010000294.1:0-2593 GCA_031424715.1 Frankiaceae bacterium | reverse complement strand
CCCTGGCCGACGTGGGGGCTCACCGCGCAGTCGCGGTGCGCCGGCACCAGCATGCCGCCGCCCCCGCCACCCGCACCGCGCCGATCGTGACGCCGCACCTGGTCGTCCTCACGCCACCTGCCGGGAGCGCGGCGCCTCCTGCGCCGCTGCACGACCCGTCGCTGCTGGTCCGCGTCGTCGACGGCGTCGGGGTCGTCGGCCCACTCGCGCAGCCCGCGACGAGCGCCTGCCTGCGCTGCGTCGACCTGCACCGCACCGATCGCGACCCCGGCTGGCCGATCCTGGCCGCGCAGCTGTCCGACGACGCCGGCGAGGTCGTGGCGTGCGACGGGGCGCTCGCGCTGGCAGTGGCGACGCAGGCCGCCCGCGAGGCACTCGCGTTCCTCGACGGCAGCCGGCCGCCGGGCAGTCTCGGCGGGACGCTGGAGCTGGCCCCGACCGACTGGCGCTGGCGGCGCCGCAGCTGGCAGGTCCACCCGGACTGCCCCTGCTCCTTCCCCACCGTCCTGACGCCTCCGCCCGGCGGCCGTTGACCGGGAGCGGCACACTGGGCGGGTGAGCGACATCCCGCGCCGAGCCGTGACCCGCGGCGCCAAGCTGGCCAGCCTGCCGCTCGGGGTCGCTGGCCGTGCCACGCTGGGTCTGGGCAAGCGGATCGGGGGGCGCCCCGCGGAGATCGTGACCGCCGAGCTCCAGGCCCGCACGGCCGAGCAGCTCTTCCAGGTCCTCGGTCAGCTCAAGGGCGGGGCGATGAAGCTCGGCCAGGCCATGTCGGTCTTCGAGGCGGCCTTGCCCGAGGAGGTCGCCGCGCCCTATCGGGCGGCGCTCACCAAGCTGCAGGAGGCCGCTCCCCCGCTCCCGGCCGAGACCGTCCACCGGGTGCTGGCGACCGAGCTGGGCGAGGACTGGCGCAGCTCGTTCACCTCCTTCGACGACACGCCCGCCGCGGCCGCCAGCATCGGCCAGGTGCACCGCGCGGTGTGGGCCGACGGCACTCCGGTCGCGGTCAAGATCCAGTACCCCGGCGCGGGCAAGGCGCTGCTGTCCGACCTGCGCCAGCTGGCCCGGCTGGCCAGGATGTTCTCCGCGCTGGCACCAGGTCTGGACGTCAAGCCTCTCGTGACCGAGCTGCAGGCGCGGGTCGCCGAGGAGCTGGACTACCGGCTGGAGGCCGACAGCCAGCGGGCCTTCGCGGCGGCGTACGACGGCGACCCCGAGATCTGCATCCCGCAGGTCGTCACCGGCAGCGAGCGGGTGCTGGTCACCCACTGGATCGAGGGCGTCGCGCTGTCGGCGGTCATCAAGGACGGCACCCCCGAGCAGCGCGACCGGGCGGCCCTGCTGCTGGCCCGCTTCCTGTTCTCCGGGCCGGTCCTGGCCGGGCTGCTGCACGCCGACCCGCACCCCGGCAACTTCCGGCTGCTCCCCGACGGTCGCCTCGGGGTCATCGACTTCGGCGCCGTCAACCGGTTGCCGGACGGCGCGCCCGAACCCATCGGGCGGATCGCCCGGCTCGCGCTCGACGGCGACGCCGACGGCGTACTGGCGGCGCTGCGCAGCGAGGGTTTCGTCAAGCCCGACATCGAGGTCGACGCCCGCGCCGTCCTCGACTACGTCGCGCCGCTGCTCGCGCCGATCGCCGAGCCGACCTTCCGCTTCACCCGGGCCTGGCTGCGCTCTGAGGCGCTGCGGGTCGGGGACCCGCGCACGCCCGCCGCGGCCCTGGGTCGCCAGCTCAACCTGCCGCCGTCCTACCTGCTCATCCACCGGGTCACGCTGGGCACCATCGGCGTGCTCTGCCAGCTCGGCGGCGAGGCGCCTTTCCGGTCGGAGATGGAGCGCTGGCAGCCGGGGTTCGCCGTACCGGTCTGAGGCTCACCACCAGGCTTCGTCGAGCTTGCCCTCGATCGAGCGCACGTTGTCGCGGGTGCAGCGCTCGCACAGCCAGGTCGTGCCCCGCTCGCTGACCTGCAGCGACCAGGTCATCGGCCGCTCGCTAACCGTGGTCCCGCACACCCCGCAGGTCTCGTACGGCGGGCGCCCCGACGTGTCGTCGTTTGGCTCAGTCATCGTCGAGGCCGTCGAGGGCGACGCGCAGCAGCTCCAGCGCTCGAGCGGTCAGGGCCTCTGCCTCCGCCGGATCGACCTCGAGCTCCATCGCCGCCCCGACCGGGCCACCGGCGTAGCCGTGCGCGGCCACCACGGCCATCCGCTCCTCCGGCGGCAGCGCCGCCAAGGCGAGCTCGAGCTGGTGCAGCAGCTCGGCGCGCGACGTCGTCGGGGCCGGGTCGATGACCTGCGCCACGACCGTGGGGGGCAGCGGGCGCAACCGCGGCGGTCGCGGATGGGTCATCGGCTGACTCCCCTCGGGTGGCTGCCTTCATCCTGCCCTGTCACGCACGAAGACCGCCCCTTTTCGGGAGCGGTCTTCGCACATCGGTGCACAGGTCGCCTCACGGCGGTGTGTCGCTCGTAGCGACTGTTTTGGGACCGGGGGCCTTGGTGCACCGACGTCTGCAGTGAACTACAGATCGGCTGCTCGTGTTCCCCGAACTCCGCGGGCGTGTCGCGGTGTCAGTCCTGCGGGCTCGGC
>JANPHZ010000293.1:0-1809 GCA_031424715.1 Frankiaceae bacterium | reverse complement strand
AGTGAGGGCCTCGTCGGCGGCGGTCTTGGCCTTGTCGCCGAGGTGCTCGACCTGGGCGGTCACGGTCTCGCGCAGGTCCTGCACCGCAGGTTGGCCCGCGAGCTCACGGGCCTTGGCCATGATCTGCTCGTAGCGCTGGGTGCCTGCCTTGGCGCCGAGGACGTAGCCAGCGCCGAACGCGGCACCGAGGGTGAACTTGCGGAGCACGGGGTCCTCCTGGACGTCGGGGGTTGCTGCCAGCCCCCTACCCGCTTCCCGGCGTTTCTAGCGCGCGACGGGCGGTCGGCCCGGCCAGCGGTAGCCCGACAGCGCCAGCCACTGGTTGCGCCCGACCTTCTCGTAGGTCCACAGGCTCGCCCCGACGGCCCCGCCGCGGCGCGCGTAGTCGAGGAACCGCAGGGTTTCGGCGTACGACGGAAGGCCCCGCCGGCCGCCCTCGGTGCCCATGTCGTAGCCCTGCCCGACGGGGTGCACCGGCAGCCACCGCCCGAGCTCGCGCAGGGACTGACCGACCAGACGGCCCGGCTCGTTGCAGGACCAGTAGACCATCGGCACGAAGACGTCGGCGTACGGCGCGAAGGCGGCGTAGGGGAAGCTCGCCCGCCGCTTGGGCGTAGGCCGCGGGACGGTTGCGGCGATGACGGTGTCGCCGGCGTAGGACCGGACCAGCGAGAGGTAGAGCGCGACCCGGCGGGCCGTCGCGTGGGTGCCCTCGAAGGACGTCTCGACGTCGGGTGCGAAGGCATCGATGCCCGTGGCCAGTGCGGCCTTGGCGCGCTGCGCGTCGGCGACCGGGTCGGACAGGAAGGGGAAGTCCCAGGCGATCACCTGCAGTCCGGCGGCGTGGGCGGCAGGGACGAGCTGGGGGAGGATCCGGTCGCCGTAGTAGCCCTGGCGTGAGCCGCCGGTGCGCACCCAGATGCTCTGCAGGCCGGAGCGCTTGGCGCGGGCGACGACCGCCGGGACGTCGACGACGCTCTTGGGCCAGTTGGTGACCCAGATGCCCTTGCCGGTGACGGGCGACAGGTCGGTGGCCTTGGGCCCGGCGGGCAGCGCGGCCGGGAGCGCGCTGTCCACGACGATCGGCGCAGCGAGCGGCTTGGGGACGTAGGGCTTGCTGCTGCGTCGCTTGGGCACCGGGCAGCCGGCCTGCGGCGGCGCGGCCGGGACTGGCTTGCTGACCGCTGGGCGAGCGCTCACTGGGGCGGGGGCTGATGGCCCGGCGACGACCTTCGGTGCAGCGACAATCGACGGCGTCGGTGTGACTGCGGCGACGGGGGGAGCCGGTGTCGAGACCCCTGGCTCCGCCGCCATGGAGGTGCCGACCAGCCCGGCGGTCAAGACGACGGCGGCGGTGGCGGCGACGAGCCGCTCGGCGCGGGTGAGCATGCCCCAGTGTCGGACATTGCGGGCGCATCCGCAGGCAGATCGGCGTAGGTCGTGCGGTCGCGTCGTGCGCTACCGTGGTCGTCCGCTGCCGGTCACGATCGGCGCGATCCCCCATAGCTCAATTGGCAGAGCATGCGACTGTTAATCGCAGGGTTTCTGGTTCAAGTCCAGATGGGGGAGCTCGAGCGGGTCAGAGCCAGGATCACGATCCTTGGCCGCGGGCGCTTCTTGTATCGTGTATCGATACGCGACACGCTCATCGTGTGATTGTCAGCTTCCGACACAAGGGTCTGGAGCGGCTCTATCGCGACGGGTCGAAGAGGGGTGTCCAAGCTGCCCACGTCCCGAAGCTGCTGCGCATCCTGTCGGCGCTGGACGTGGCGCAGGCCCCTGAAGACCTGGCGATCCCGTCCTTTCAGA
>JANPHZ010000292.1:0-10076 GCA_031424715.1 Frankiaceae bacterium | reverse complement strand
CCGCCCCCGTCGTACACACTGGGGAAACGGACGCACCACCGAGGAGGATCCTGTGAGCATCACCGACGACCCCGCAGTCGCCCACGCGAACGAGCTGGTCACCGCTGCGGTGACCGAGTCGGCAGAGGCCATGTCGGTGGGGGCAGACCTGTACTTGCCGCTGCCGCAGACGTTCGAGACCGTCGAGGAGGAGCGGGCGCACCGCAAGGCCAAGCTCGCCGCGGCCTTCCGGATGTTCTCCAAGGCCGGGCTCGACGAGGGCGTTGCCGGCCACATCACCGTGCGCGACCCCGAGTTCCCGGACTCCTACTGGGTCAACCCGTTCGGCATGCACTTCTCGATGATCAAGAGCTCCGACCTGGTCCGGGTCAGCCACGACGGCCAGGTCGTCGAAGGCACGCGCGCCGTCAACGGCGCCGCGGTGGCCATCCACTGCGCCGTCCACGCTGCCCGTCCCGATGTCGTCGCCGCCGCCCACGCGCACGGCCCCTACGGCAAGACCTTCTCCTCGCTCGACATGACGGTCGAGCCGCTCACCCAGGACGCCTGCGCCTTCTTCGAGGACATCGGCACCTACGCCGACTACCGCGGGGTGGTGCTCGACCAAGAGGAGGGCGAGCGCATCGGGCGCGCCCTGGGCGCCAACAAGGCGGTCATCCTGCGCAACCACGGGATGCTCACCGTCGGCGAAACTGTCGACAGCGCCGCCTGGTGGTTCCTCACCCTCGAGCGCACCGCGCAGGCCCAGCTGATGGCCTACTCCGCCAGTGCGGGCCTGGGCAGCAAGCCGATCCAGATCGATCCCGTCGAGGCCAAGGCCACCTACGGCCAGGTGGGCTTCGAGTTCGCCGGCTGGTTCCAGTTCCAGCCGATCTGGGAGCGGATCAGCAGCGACAACCCGGATATCTTCGACTGAGCCCTCCTGCCCCGCGCGGTCCAACCGGGCGGTAGGTTTCGCTCGATCGTCGCGATGCACCGCGACCACGTCGTTCGAGGGGGCACCGTGAGCTCGTCGGCCTACACCACCGTCCTGGTCGGGACGGATGGCTCGGAGTCGTCCTTCCGCGCCGTCGACCGGGCCGCCATCGTCGCCCGTGACGCCGGTGCCACCCTGCTGCTGGCCACCGCCTACCGGCCGATGACGGCCCGCGAGATCCAGGACGCTGCGGCAGCGCTCGGCGGTGAGTCCTACAAGGTCGCCGGATCCACCCCCGCCGAAGACGTGCTGCGCGACGCCGCCGACCGTGCCCGTGCCCTGGGCGCCACCAACGTCGACACCCTGGCCGTGGAGGGCGACCCCGTCGACGCCCTGGTCGACCTCGTGACCGCCCGCAAGGTCGATCTGCTGGTCGTGGGCAACCGCGGGCTGAACTCGCTCGCTGGGCGGCTCCTCGGCTCGGTCCCGGCCAACATCAGCCACCGCGCCGCCTGTGACGTCCTGATCGTTCACACCACCGGGAAGGGCGTCAAGAAGTGACGGCATGACCGTCGACCGACCCCTGCTCTCCCGCCCTGCCGTTGCGGGCGGTCTCGACCTCGACGTTCCCGGGGTCGACGTACGGCTGCGGGCCACCCGCTGGCGGGGCGCGGGTACGCCCGTTCTCCTGCTGCACGGCCTCGCCTCGACCCGGCGCTTCTGGGACCTGGTCGTCCCCGGCCTCGCCGGTCACTCGGTGGTGGCGTTGGACCAGCGCGGTCACGGCGACAGCGATCGGCCCACCGGGCCCTACGACGGCGCGACGGTGGTGGCCGATGCACTGACCGCGCTCGACGCCCTGGGACTCTCCCGGGTGGTGGTCGTTGGTCACTCCTGGGGGGCAGCCACGGCGCTGCAGCTGGCCGCACAGGCACCCGAGCGCGTCCTTGCGGTGGTCGCGATCGACGGTGGCCTGGGGTCGCCGCAGCGGCCAGAGATGACCCGCGAGCAGGCCCGGGAGATGCTCACGCCCCCGCGTTGGGAGCTGCCAGGGGACCAGCTGCTCGAGATGCTGCCCAAGGGGCCGCTGGGGCCGTGGTGGTCGCCCGAGGTGGAGGCGGCCGTCGCTCCGCTGTTCGGGATCGACGCAGCCGGGCTGGCCCGCGCCCGGTTGCCCTTCGAGGCGCACATGGCCATCGTCGACAGCCTGCTGGACAGCGAGCCAGAGACCTGGCTGGCCCAGATCCGCTGCCCGGCCTGGCTCGTTGCCTGCGAGGCCGTGGGTAGTGGCGACCCGTGGAGCGACACCAAGGTGGCAGCGCTGCAACGCGCCGGGGCACTGCTGGCCCAACCGCGTCTGCAACGCTGGCAAGGTGCACTCCATGACGTCCCCCTGCAGTGGCCCGCCCTGGTGGTCGGCCTGATCCGGGCAGCGGCCGACGAGGTCGCCACCGGAGGTCCGTCATGACGGTGCAGTGGGCGAGCGGGGACCGCCCCCAGCTCCGCTCCCCCCTACTCGTCGCCGCCTTCGAGGGGTGGAACGACGCCGCGGACGCCGCCACGGCTGTGGTCGACCACCTCGCGAGGACCTGGGGTGAGCAGCACGTCGCCGAGCTCGACCCTGACGACTACTACGTCTACACCGACACCCGTCCGAGCGTCTCGCTGGTCGAGACCGAGCAGGAGACCAACCGCACGATCCGCTGGCCGCAGACCAGGCTGTCGCTGTGCAGCCCGCCCGGGGCCGAGCGCGATCTGCTGCTGGTCCGCGGGGTCGAACCCAACCTGCGCTGGCGCGGCTACTGCCAGGCCATCGTCGACGTCGCGCACGCGCTCGGGGTCGATCGGGCTGTGACACTCGGGGCCTTGCTGGCCGACAGCCCGCACACCCGGCCGATCCCGGTGAGCGGCACCGCGTCTGATCCGCAGACCGCCGCGGACTACGGACTCGCACCCAGCCGCTACGAAGGCCCAACGGGCATCGTTGGCGTGCTGCAGGACGCTCTCGGCCGCGCGGCCGTGCCCACGGTGTCGCTGTGGGCGGCCGTGCCGCACTACGTCTCCGCACCGCCTTGCCCCAAGGCGACGGTAGCGCTGCTGCACCGGCTGGAGGACCTGCTCGACCTGCCGCTCCCCTTGGGCGACCTGCCCGAGCAGGCCCGTGCGTGGGAGCGCCAGGTCGATGAGCTGGCAGCCGAGGACAGCGACGTTGCGGAGTACATCGCCTCTCTGGAGGAGCGCGAACCGGAGATCGACCTGCCGGAAGCCTCCGGTGACGCCATCGCCAAGGAGTTCGAGCGCTACCTGCGCCGCCGCGACGACCGCTGACGGCCCCGGGTCAGCGGAAGGTGGCCGCGATCTGCTGCTCGGCCTGGGCGTAGGACGACCCGGCCTGGCCCATCAGCTGGCTGATGCCGTCCAGTGCGTGCTTGAGCCCCTGAGCCGAGCGCTGCCACTCCTCCCACAGCGAGGTGAATCGCTGCTGGGCCTGGCCGGCCCAGTCACCGCCCACCAACGGGCTGACCGTGTTGCCCAGCCCGCGCAGCTGACCCTCGATCTCCCCCGACCCGCGAGAGACCTGGCCGGCAAGCGTCTGCAGCTGCTCAGGCGTGACCTTGATGCCGCTCATCGATGTGCCCCTGTCGTCGTCTGCGACGGCGTCGTGCCGTCGACCCTGCGACCGTAGGCAGGATCGGTACGCCGAAACGGCGCCCAGGCGGATCTGTGGAAAAGCGCTCAGCCGCGAGGCGAGAGGTCGATGCCGAGCAACCCGTCGACCAGCGTGCGGAAGGTGGCCGCGGCCGCGGGATCGCTCCCGTCGCCCCCGGCCCAGCGGTCCAACGTCGCCAGCGCTGCTGGCGTGTCGAGGTCGTCGTAAAGGCTGCGGCGCACGTCGTCGACGAGCGAGGCGCCGTCCGGTCCGGCGGACCTTTGCGCGGCTGCCCGCCACCGGGCCAGCCGATCCCGACCGTCCTCGAGCACGTCGTCGGTCCAGGTGCGGTCCTGGCGGTAGTGCGTCGACAGCAGGGCCAGGCGCAGGGCGGCGGAGTCCTCACCGGCGGCGAGCAGCCGGGAGACGAAGACGAGGTTGCCGCGCGACTTCGACATCTTCTCGCCGTCGAGGCCCACCATGCCGGCATGGACGTAGGCACCGGCGAAACCTGGCTCCCCGGTGACCGCACACGCCTCAAGGGCGGAGTGCTCGTGGTGCGGGAAGGCAAGATCGGAGCCGCCCCCCTGGACGTCGATCCGGCCACCGAGCCGGTTGACGGCGATGGCGGCGCACTCGACGTGCCAGCCGGGTCGACCTCGCCCGAGCGGACTGTCCCAGGCCGGCTCCCCCGGCCGAGCGGCGAGCCAGAGCAGCGCGTCGAGGGGGTTCTTCTTGCCGGGCCGCTGCGGGTCGCCCCCCCGCTCTCCGAACAGCACGGTCATGGCCGCGCGGTCCAGGCCGCTCACCGCGCCAAAGGCGGGGGCAGCGTCCACGCTGAAGTAGACGTCCCCGTCGAGGTCGTAGGTCACCCCCTGCGCGCGCAGCCGCACGACGAAGGCGGCGATCTCGTCCATCGCCTCGACCGCGCCCACGAAGTGCTCCGGGGGCAGCACCCGCAGAGCCGTCATGTCCTGGCGGAACAACTCGATCTCGCGCTCGGCGAGCGCCGTCCAGTTCTCCCCGTCCCGATCGGCCCGCTCGAGCAGGGGCTCGTCGATGTCGGTGACGTTCTCGACGAACACCACGCGGTGGCCAGCGTCGCGCCAGATCCGGTTGAGCGTGTCGAAGGCGAGGTAGGTCGCGGCGTGGCCGAGGTGGGTGGCGTCGTACGGCGTGATGCCGCAGACGTACATCCGCGCCGTGCCGTCGCGTGGCTCCGCGGTGACGAGATCGCCCGTCGCGGTGTCGTGCAGGCGCACCGTGGGACGGTCCCCGGGCAGGGGCTCCGGGAGGGGCGCTGACGGCCAGGATCGCATCGGGCCAGCCTAGTGACCGGCCGAGCTCAGAACGGCGGCCACGGGATCGCCGGCCAGTCCGCGGACGGCAGCGGGTAGGAGGCGTCGTGGAGCAGGCGGTCCACCCGGCGCAGCGTGGCGCGCACCTCGCGCCGGGTCAGGTGTTCGTGCAGCGCTTCGCCCAGCGCCCCGCTGAGAGCGTCGCGCAGCCCGAGCAGCGTGTGCACTGCCTCCTCGGGCAGCGGGGTGCCGCGCCACTGCCACAGCAGCGTGCGCAGCTTGTCGTCGGTGGCGAAGCAGACGCCGTGGTCGACTCCGTAGACGCGTCCATCCTCGGTCGGGAGCAGGTGCCCGCCCTTGCGGTCGCCGTTGTTGATCACCGCGTCGAGCACGGCCATCCGGGCGAGGTCGGGGTGATCGCTGGCCGCGAGCACCTGCAGGTCGACGCCGTCGTCGGTGTCGACCCACAGCTGGCACATGCCGGGCCCAAAGGGTCCCTCCCGGAGGACGGTCGGGGGCACGAGGTCCCAGCCGGTCTCGGCGCTGACGAGATAGGCGCTGAGCTCGCGCCCGGCCAACGTGCCGTCGGGGAAGTCCCAGAGCGGACGTTCGCCCCGCACCGGCTTGTAGACGCAGGCCGCGCTGACGCCGTCGAGCTCGGCGATGCAGTAGAGCGTGGCGTTGCTGGCATCGACGAGCCGGCCCTCCACGGACAGCTTGCCCCCGGCTAGCAGCTGCAGCGCCTGCGCCAGGTCAGCGGTCACCGGACCAGTCTCCGGCAGCACGGGCTCCTGCGCAGGCTCGGTCAGCGCCGGTGACCGTTCTGGCGGGGGCAGATGTGCCCCTCGGGGTCCAGCGGCAGGCTGCACAGCGGGCACGGGGGTCGCCCCGCGGCCACGACACGCTCCGCCCGCTGGATGAACGCCTTCGCCTCTTCGGCCGTGATGCGCACGCGCAGCGCCGGTGGACCTTCATCGCTGTCGGTCAGCGGCTCGACCTCATCGGCGTCAGGGTCCTGCTGGGCCAGCGCCTCGACCACGACGCGCTCGTCCTCACCGTCCCAGGCCAGCCCCATCGTGCCGACGCGGAACTCCTCCTCGACCGGTGCATCGAGCGGGGCGGTGTCCTCCAACGACCGCGGCGCCGCCACCGGTACGTCCCCGACACCGCGCCGGCGCACCTCGTCGAGGAGCTCTTCCAGCCGCTCGGCGAGAACGGCGACCTGCACCTTCTCCAGCGCTACCGAGACGGTCCGCCCGCCACCGCTCGCCTGCAGGTAGAACGTGCGGTCCCCGGGCTGGCCGACCGTCCCGGCGACGAAGCGCTCGGGCGGGTCGAAGACGAAGACCTGGCGGGGCACCAGACGAGCCTATGCGCCCGCGCCGCCACCTACGGCGGCATCGCTGGAGGCCTTTGTGCGACGGCCCTTTCGGGGTGGCGGGAGCAGGTCGCTCACGCCGCCTCCGGTGTCGTTGACCCGTACGACGAAGGGCCGCAACTCGGTGTAGCGGATCACCGTGACCGAGCACGGGTCGACGGAGATGCGCTGGAACTGGTCCAGGTGCAGCCCCAGGGCATCCGCGACGATCGCCTTGATGACGTCGCCGTGCGAGCAGGCGAGCCAGGTGGCTTCCGGCCCCAGCCGGGCGTTCCAGTCGCGTACGGCGGCCACCGCGCGGTTCTGCGTCTCCCGTAAAGGCTCGCCGTCGGGCCCGGGGAAGGTCACCGCTGACGGGTGGTTCTGCACGACCTTCCACAGCGGGTCCTTGGCGAGCTCCTTGAGCGGCCGCCCGGTCCAGTCGCCGTAGCGGCACTCCCCCAGCCGCTGCTCCACCTGGACAGGCACATCGCGGCCGGCCGCGATGGCTCCAGCGGTGTCCAGACACCGGTCCAGTGGACTGCTCACGAGGGCGTCGAACGACACCGGGCGCAGCCGCTCGGCCACGGCGGCCGCCTGCTTCTCACCGCGGTCGTCCAGGTGCAGTCCGGGCGTCCAACCGGCCAGGACGGGCCCCGTCATCGCGGTCAAGCCGTGCCGCACCAGGACCACCGTCGTCATGCCTGGACCCTACGGCGACGACGCACGGCACCGCCTACTGTGCGCTCATGCAGACCCGTCGCCTCGGCCGGCTGGGCCACGAGAGCTCCGTGCTGATCTACGGCGCTGCCGCGCTCGGGGAGGTATCGCAGGACGTCGCCGAGGCGTCCGTCGAGGAGGCGCTGGCCGGCGGCATCAACCACCTCGACACCGCCGCCAGCTATGGGGAAGCCGAGCTCCGCCTCGGCCCGATGATGGTGGACATCCGGGACCGCGTCTTCCTGGCCACCAAAACCGGGGAGCGGTCCGCAGAGGCGGCGTACCGCCAGATCAACGCCTCGCTGGAACGCCTCCAGGTCGACCGGATCGACCTGCTGCAGCTGCACGCGATCGGCACGCTGGACGAGCTGGACCTCGCCACCGCCGCCGACGGCGCGCTGGCCGCGGCAGTGCGCGCCCGCGACGAGCATCTGATCGGTGCGATTGGCATCACCGGCCACGGCCACCGTGCACCAGCGACCCACCTCGAGGCGCTGCGGCGATTTCCGTTCGACACGGTTCTGACGCCGCTCAACTGGGTGCTTGCCCAGCACCCGGGTTACCTCGAGTCGTACGAGCAGCTGGTCGCCGAGGTGAAGAAGCAGGACGCCGGACTCATGGTCATCAAGACGGTGGCCCGTCGGAACTGGCCGGCGCAACAGGACTACGCCACCTGGTACGAGCCGTTCCGCACCCGACGGGAGATCGGCGCGGCGGTCACGTGGGCCTTGGCGCACGAGGAGATCACCGGGATCGCCACTCCCGGCGACGTACGACTGCTCTCGGACGTCCTGGCAGCTGAGACGGAGCGGATGGAGCTCGCTGCGGCAACCGCCGTCCTGGCCGCGGCGGAAGACTTCTCCTCCCCCTTCCTGAGCATGCCGTTCTAGAGATAGCGCTTCTTCTTGAAGAAGACGAACAGCCCGACGACAGCCCCCACGAGCAGGACGCCGGACGTGACGAACCCGACGGGCTCCTGCGAGCCGGGGTAGGGCACGTTCTGGCCGTAGAACCCGGTGATCGCCGTTGTCACGGCCAGGATGGCGGCGTAGGCCGTGAGCTTGCGGACGGTGACGTTGAGCCGGTTGCCCTGCAGGGTGGCGTTGGTCTCCAGGACCGAGCCGATCATGTCGCGCAGGCTCTCGGTCCACTCCGCGGCGCGGAGAACGTGGTCGTAGACGTCCTGGTAGTAGGGCGCGAGTGCCTCGTCGATAAGCCCCAGATCTCGGCGGAGCAGGGAGTTGACCACCTCCCGCATCGGCAGGACCACCCGCCGCAGCTGGACCAGTGACTTGCGCAACGCGAAGGTCTGGCGCTGGAGGGCGTTGCCGGCGCCCTGATCGCCGAAGAGCACCTCCTCGAGGTCCTCCACCGCGTCGTCGAGGTCCTGCACCACAGCGAAGTGGCTGTCCACGACGTGGTCGATGAGCCCGTGCAACAGGAACCCGACCCCGGACTCAGCGGCCCCCTGCCGGGCTGTGTCCCACATGGTGAGCACCGGTGCGAGCTCGATCTGCGGGTCCTTGCGGATCGTCACCAGGGCCTGGCTCGTGACGAAAGCTCCGACCTCGCGCGTGGTCAGGTCACCGCTCGAGGCGTCGTACGAGGTGAGGTAGCAGTTGAGGTACAGGTGATCCTCGTAGGAGTCGAGCTTGGGTCGCTGGCGGTCGTTCACGGCGTCGTCGACGGCGAGCGGGTGCAGGCCGAGCTCGTCGGTGATGACGCCGAGGTCACCCTTGTCCGGATCCTCGAGGTCGAGCCAGATCACCGCCGTCGGATCAGCCAGGTGCTCGCTGATGTCTTCGACCGGGAAGCCCTGAGCGACCAGCGTTCCGTGCTGATAGAGCCGGGTGTGGGCGCGACACGACGTCGGGCTCGGCGCGCAGGCGGACTCAGCCTGAGACAGCCGCTTGAGCGGTCGGTCCTGTCCCAGCGTCATACGGGCAGTCTGACACTCAACTGAAGGCGATCACGGCTAGGACCACGACACCGAGCGCCACCCGATAGGGCACGAAGGCGGTAATGGAGTTGCGGGCCACAAAGCGCAGCAGGAAGGCGATGGAGGCGTAGGCGACGAGGAAGGACACCAGCGTGCCCACCACGACGGGGCCGGTCCCGACCCCCGCTCCCAGCGCCGAGGGGAGTTCGAGCGCGCCAGCTGCGGTCAGGGCCGGGATGGCCAGGAAGAACGAGAGCCGGGTGGCGGTCACCCGGTCGATGCCGCGCAGCAGCCCGGCCGAGATGGTGGCGCCGGACCGGGATACCCCCGGCACCAGGGCGATGCACTGGGCCAGACCGATGATGAGCCCGTCGGCCAGAGTCACCTCAGACTCGCCCCGCTCCTGGGTGGCCCGACGCTCGGCCAAGACCATGACGGCGCTCCAGGCGATCAGGGCGATGCCGACCATGGCGAGCGAACGCAGCACCGGGCCCTTGATGACGCCCTGGAAGAGCAACCCGATGACGCCGATCGGCAGCGACCCGACCACGACGGCCAGCGTGAACGTCCAGTCCGGGTCCTGTCTGGCCTGCCTCGATCGCAGCCCCCCGATGAAGCTGCGCAGGAAGCGAGCGATGTCGGTGCGGAAGAAAAGCAGCACGGCAGCGATCGCGCCGCTCTGGATCACCGCGGTGAAGGCCGTGACGGCCGGATCATCGACGTCCAGCCCCAGGAGCCCTTCCGCGATCGTCAGGTGCCCGGTGCTCGAGACAGGGAGGAACTCGGTCAGGCCCTCCACGACGCCGAGGACCAGGGCGTCCAGCAGACCCAGGCTCACCGCAGGATCAGGTGCCCACGCCGGAGAGCTCGAGGGCCTCCACGGCGATGCGCAGGGTGTCCTTGGCGCGGTCCAGGTCTCCGGCGAAGCCGGGGCTGATGGTCAGCGTGGTGACCCCGCTCGCTGCCAGCACCTGCATCTTCTCGGCGATGCGCTCCTTGCTGCCGATCAGCGAGGTCGCATCGATGAACTCGAACGGCACGGCCGCTGCGGCGCCGTCGTAGTCGCGGGCGAGGTACTTGTCCTGGATCTCGCCCGCGGCCTCGTCGAAGCCCATGCGTACGGCGAGCTGGTTGTAGAAGTTCTTGTCGCGACTGCCCATGCCGCCGACGTAGAGGGCGGCATACCAGCGGATGGG
>JANPHZ010000291.1:0-2594 GCA_031424715.1 Frankiaceae bacterium | reverse complement strand
CTCGCCGGTCGGGTGGCTCTGGCCCTCACCTGTTTCGGCTGGCTGCTGCACACCGGGTCGGTGGTCACCCGCGGCATCGCGGCGGACCGCCTGCCCTGGGGAAACATGTACGAGTTCTCCTGCACCACCGCGCTCGTCGCGGTGACGGGGTTCCTCGTGCTGGTCGCCCGCGGACGCGTGGATCGCAGCCTCGGCGCGTTCGTGATGCTGCCGGTCGTGCTCTACCTCGGCCTCGCCGGCACCGTGCTCTACACCGCTGTCGGTCCGCTGGTGCCCGCCCTCAACAGCTACTGGATCAAGATCCACGTCGCCGCGGCCGTCCTCGCGAGTGGTGCCTTCCTGCTGTCCGGAGTGCTGGCCGGGCTCTACCTGCTGCGCCACCGGTTCGACGTCCGCACCGACGCCGGCCAGCCGGTCCGCTTCCCGGTGTCGCTCGGCCGGGCGCTCCCCGCCGCGGGCGCTCTCGACCGCGCGGTCTACGTCGTCATTGCCTTTGCGTTCCCCATCTGGACGTTCGCCATCATCGCCGGCGGGATCTGGGCCGAGGCCGCGTGGGGGCGCTACTGGGGTTGGGACCCCAAGGAGACCTGGTCCTTCATCACCTGGGTCCTGTACGCCGGTTACCTGCACGCTCGCTCGACCATCGGGTGGAAGGGGCGCAAGGGCGCCTGGGTCGCCGTCGCCGCGGCCGTCGCCCTGGTCATCGACTACTACGTCGTCAACATCTTCGTCGTGGGCCTGCACTCCTACGCCTGAACCTGGTCAGGCGGGCGGGTCCTCGCCCTCGGCAGCGCGCCGGCGCTCCTCTTCGACGGCGCGCCTGCGCTGCTCCTCGGCTCGTTGCCTCAGCGATCGCAGGAACGCCTCGTCGTCATCCGGGCTGGAGGCCGCCGCCGGCTGGCTTCTCGCGGGCCGACTGCGGGTGGTCCGCGGCGCGCCCACGCCGGCGGGGCCGCTCGCGCGTTGCGGCCGGCCGGCCAGCAGCCAGCCGAGGCTGCCGACGAACGGCAGCAGGATCACCAGCAGCAGCCACACGGGTTTGGGCAGGGTGCGGACCTGGTCCTCCGGTGTCGTCGCCACGTTGAGCAGGCAGTAGACGAGCAGCAGCAGCCCGAGGACCGCGGCGACGCCACTGGGGACCAGCACGCTCAGGCCAGGACGGTGCCGGTGCCCGGGCTGGCCAGCGGCGCCGTCGAGGGAGTGGTCTGCGCGGGGACGGCGATCCCGTCGCCGGCGGTCCCGAGCAGCAGCGCCCGCACCTCCGACTCACGGAAGCGGCGGTGCCCGCCCGGCGTACGGATGCTGCCGATGCGCCCGGCGGAGGCCCACCGGGTCACGGTCTTGGGGTCGACGCGGAACAGCGTCGCGACTTCACCGGGGGTGAGCAACCGGTCGCGCCCCCCCTGGGCACTGCTGGTCGTGTTCTCAGGCATGCCACACGCTCCCACGTCAAAGGCCTGCCGCGCGGCAGGTCCGGTGAGGACAGCAACGACCAAATCGCCCAGAGGTGACGCAACAGGGTCATCGAGGATGGCGCGGGATGCTCGGGGCAGCCCGATCCGGCGCCGCTGAGCGCCGCGCGAGCGCCGCATGAGGGGCTCCTGAGCCTGGCTCGAGGGGCCAGATGCTGCCGCACCAGGGTCAACTGCCGCAGACGGCCTAGACCGGGACGTAGTCCAAAGATGGCCCTTGTGAGCCATGGCACAACCGCGACAAAGGGGTGAGCCTGGGGCCAGTCCGGCAGCGCGACCGCGCTGGCGACCACGTCAGGAGCCCCCCGTGCGCATCCGCCCCCACGTCACCCTCGCCGCGACCGTCGCGGCTGCCCTCCTAGTTGCCGCAGCCGGACCGGTGTCCGCGGCCTCGACCGCTGCCGCCCCCCGGCCCGCAGCAGGGACCGCCACCTCCGCGCTGAACCTGCTCGAGCTCGCCCTGGCCGGTCACGCGGTCAGCGTCGGCGGGGTCTCGCTGACCAGCGACACGGTCAACAGCGCCGTGGCCAAGGTCGTGGTCACGCCGATCAAGGTCGACGGCACGTCGTACGGCGAGCAGACCGTGACGCCGGCCAACTCGCCGGCCACGGTGCCGACGGTGCGCACGAGCAGCGTCGTCCCGGCGGCGCTCGGTGCGCTCGCCTCGGCGCAGAGCCCGGTCGTGACGGTGCGCACCTCGACCGACGACGGTGCCTCCTCGGCAGCGTCGGCCCCCTCCCTCGGCGGCGCCTCGGTGCTCGGCCTGCCGCTCGGGCTCGCCGGGACCGTCGACGTCTCGTCGGTGGTCAACGCCACCTCCGCGGCCAGCGGCAAGCAGGTCACCGTCACCGACCTGGCCCTGCCGAGCATCGCCGACCTGCTCGGGGTCCTCGGGCTCGACCTGAAGGCACTGCCCGTCGCGACGCTGGTCGAGCTCGTCAAGAGCCTCAACCTCGTCACCCCGGCCGTCACCACCGCGCAGCAGGCTCTCGACGCCGCCAGCGCAGCGATCCAAACCCAGATCGACGCGGCGCAGAAGGCCGTCGACGACGCCTCTGCGGCGCTGCTGGCCAAGACCGCCGAGCTCACCGGCAAGCAGTCGCAGCTCGCGGCGGCCGAGGC
>JANPHZ010000290.1:0-14241 GCA_031424715.1 Frankiaceae bacterium | reverse complement strand
ACCGGGGTCTGCTCGGCCGGCTTGAGCACGACGCAGTTGCCGGCGGCCAGCGCCGGCGCGAGCTTCCAGGTGGCCATCAGGATCGGGAAGTTCCACGGGATGATCTGCGCGACGACGCCGAGCGGCTCGTGGAAGTGGTAGGCGACGGTGTCGTCGTCGATCTGGCCGGCCGAGCCCTCCTGGGCCCGGATGGCGGAGGCGAAGTAGCGCCAGTGGTCGACGACCAGCGGCAGGTCAGCGGCCAGGCACTCGCGGACCGGCTTGCCGTTCTCCCAGCACTCGGCGATCGCAAGGCGCTCGAGGTCGCCCTCGATCCGGTCGGCGATCTTGTTGAGGATGTTGCTGCGCTCGGTGACGCTCGTCTTGGCCCAGCCGTCCTTGGCCGCGTGCGCCGCGTCGAGCGCGAGCTCGACGTCCTCGGCGGTCGAGCGGGCCACCTCGCAGAAGGTCTTGCCGGTGACCGGGGTGATGTTGGCGAAGTACTGCCCCTTCACCGGTGGCACCCACTTGCCGCCGATGAAGTTGTCGTAGCGGGCATCGAAGTCGACCAGGGCGCCGGGGGTGCCCGGCTGCGCGTAGACCATTTCCAACCTCCAACAGGCAGAACCTCGGCGGCGTTGCCGAGCCTGTCCCGGACGCTACGAAGCGCAGGTTGGGTCCTGGTTGGTCCGCCTCAGCTGCCGGCGCGGGCCAGCCGGGCGAGGGCCGGCGCGCGCCGGGTGTCGCCCGCCGGGAGGACGTCCACGAGGTGCTGCTGCAGCTGCTCGTCGTAGGGGTGGCGGTCGGCGAAACCGCGCACGCACGCCGGATCCCGGGACGCGAGGACCGCGTTGCGTACGGCGACGTCCACGAGGTCGCGCCACTCGCCGACCCCGGGCGAGTCCGACATCGGGAGGAGCGGACCGCCGTAGGACGCCACGGCCGTCGTCAGGTCCCCGCGGTCGAGGGCGCCCAGCACCCGGTGCACGTCGGTGCTGACCGGGGACAGCAGGCGATAGGGCCGGGAGCCGACGGCCCCGCCGAGCAGGCTGCGCAGGTGGGAGACCTCAGCCTTCAGCGTGGAGGCGCTGACGGCCGCATCGCCGTAGAGCCGGTCGTGCAGCTGCTCGACGCTGAGCCCCTCCGGGTGCAGCGCGAGCAGCACGAGGATCTCGGTCTGCCGGCGCGACAGCGCCAGCTGCTGGCCGGCCAGGCGCACGTCGGGTCCGCCGAGCAGTCGCACCGCGAGGGTGGGCGCGCCGCGGGCGGGGAGCTGTGCGGTGACCGCGCGGCCCAGTGACCGAGCTGCTGTCATCACCATCGGGTGCGCCCGGTCCCACGTCGTGCTCAGGTCCAGCACGCCGAGCACCGCGCCGTCCTCGGGGTCGGTGAGCGGCACGGAGTAGCAGACCCAGCCGTGCACCGCCCGGCTGAAGTGCTCGGCGCTGTAGACGGTGGACTCCCGGCCGGTCCGCAACGCCAGCGCCAACGCGTTGGTGCCGACCGAGCTCTCGTCCCAGCACCCGCCGGGCACGAAGTTGACCCGAGCTGCGGCCCGCTCCATGACCGGGCTGCCCCAGGTCCACACGATCCGACCGGCCGCATCGGTGACCGCGGCGATGAGGTCACCGTCGGCGACCGCAGCGGCGATGTCGGCACGGGCGCTCTCGACCCCGCTAGCGACCGGGCTGTCGTGCCACGCCTCGACAACCGCCGCCGGGTCGTCCACGGGCGCCGCCGCGCAGTCCGGGTCGACCCAACCGGCCGACCGGTCCCAGGACGCCACGACGTCCGGCGTCACGGCCTGCTCCGGGATCTCGGGACCGGGCAAGGCGATGTGGTGGGCGACCCGGGCGTCCCACGCGCGCGTCACAGCCCGGCGACGGACGGCCAGATCGGACCGCGCTGACACGATGGCGAGCTCCGTACGACGGGTGTGAGGACCGTCACAGCCAGCCTACGTCTGCCTCGGCCAGGCCACCACCCGATGCCGCTCAGCTGGTGACGGAGGCGGCCAACTCGTCCGCGGCGGCGTACGGGTCCAGGGTCCCGGCCACGACCTGGGCGGCCAGGGCATCCAGCGCGGGCCCCGAGCGCAGGTCGACCCGCAGGGCCGTCAGGGCGATCGCCTCCACCTCGTCGGCGGCCCGGCGCCGCCGGCGCTCGTCGAGCCGGCCGCTGTCGCGCAGCCACTGGCCGTGCTTCTCGATCTGCTCCACGACCTCGTCGGCGCCCTCGCCCTTGGCGGCAACGGTCTTGAGGATCGGTGCCACCCAGTGCCCGTCGACCCGGGCCTGCGAGGGAGCCTGAATGCCGAGCGACTGCATGTAACGCAGGTCGCGCACGACCTGGTCGGCGCCCTCGCGGTCGGCCTTGTTGACGACGAAGATGTCCGCGATCTCCAAGATGCCCGCCTTGGCGGCCTGGATCCCGTCGCCCATCCCCGGCGCGAGCAGCACCAGGGTGGTGTCGGCCAGCGAGGCGATCTCGACCTCGGCCTGGCCCACCCCGACCGTCTCGATCAGGACGACGTCACAGCCGGCGGCCGACAGCACCCGCAGGGCCTGCGGCGCGGCCCAGGACAGCCCGCCGAGATGCCCGCGCGACGCCATCGAGCGGATGAAGACCCCGTCGTCGGTGGCGTGCTCCTGCATCCGGACCCGGTCACCGAGCAGCGCGCCGCCCGAGAAGGGGGACGACGGGTCGACCGCCAGCACACCGACCCGCATTCCCCGCCGCCGATAGGCCGCGACGAGCGCACTGGTCGACGTCGACTTTCCTACGCCGGGCGAACCGGTCAGACCGATGACCCGGGCGTGGCCGGCCCGCGGGGCGAGCAGCGCCATCACCTCCCGCAGCGAGGGAGATGCGTCCTCGACCAGCGAGATCAGCCGCGCGACGGCTCGAGCGTTGCCGGTCGCGGCCTGCTCGACCAGAGCTGGTACGTCGACGCTGCGCCGGGAGCGGACCCCGCCAGCGGTCACGGAGGGCTTAGCCCGCGACGTGCAGGATCAGCGCGTCGCCCTGACCGCCGCCGCCGCACAGCGCTGCCGCGCCGGTGCCGCCGCCACGCCGCTTGAGCTCGTGCGCCAGGTGCAGGACGACGCGCGCGCCGCTCGCCCCGATGGGGTGGCCCAGCGCGATGGCCCCGCCGTTGACGTTGACCTTGTCGGGGTCGACGCCCAGGGCGCGCGTCGAGGCGATGCCGACCGCAGCGAACGCCTCATTGAGCTCGAACAGGTCGATCTCGTCGATCGCGAGCCCCTCCTTGGCGGCCGCGGCCTTGACGGCGTTGGCCGGCTGCTCCTGCAGGGAGTTGTCCGGGCCGGCGACGACGCCGTGCGCACCGATCTCGGCCAGCCAGGTCAGCCCGAGCGCCTCCGCCTTGGCCTTGCTCATGACGACGACCGCGGCGGCGCCATCAGAGATCTGAGAGGCGTTGCCCGCGGTGAGGGTGCCGTCCTTGGTGAAGGCCGGGCGGAGCTTGGCCAGCGAATCGGCTGTCGTGCCGGGGCGCACGCCCTCGTCCTCGCTGACGACGACCGGGTCGCCCTTGCGCTGCGGGATCGACACCGGGGCGATCTCGTCGGTGAAGCGGCCCTCCTTGATGGCCGTCGCGGCCAGCTCGTGGCTGCGCGCCGCGAACTCGTCCTGCTCGGCCCGGGTCTGCGCAGCGAAGTTGGCCTGGTGCCGCTCGGTGCCCTCGCCCATCGGGACGTGGTCAAAGGCGTCGAAGAGGCCGTCGTGGAAGGTGGCGTCGAGGATCTCGGCGTTGCCGTAGCGGTAGCCGCTGCGTGCCTTCGGCAGCAGGTAAGGGGCGTTGGTCATCGACTCCATGCCCCCGGCGACCACGACCTCGAACTCGCCGGCGCGGATCAGCTGGTCGGCGAGCGCAATCGCGTCCAGGCCTGACAGGCAGACCTTGTTGATCGTCAGCGCGGGGACGCTCATCGGGATGCCGCCCTTGACCGCGGCTTGCCGGGCGGTGATCTGGCCCTGGCCGGCCTGCAGCACGTGACCCATGATCACGTAGTCGACCTGATCGCCGCTGACGCCCGATCGCTCGAGCGCCGCCTTGATCGCGACCCCGCCGAGGTCCATCGCGCTCAGGTCCTTGAAGGCCCCCGAGAGCTTCCCGATCGGGGTGCGCGCTCCGGCGACGATGACGGACGGGTTCTCAGAGCGGGCCACGGGAGCCTCCAGGTCGGGGTTGCTGTTGCGGGTGCAACAGTAATCCGGTCCCGCTCACCTCCCGGAGGCCCCCGTGCGCATCACCGCCATCGACCACGTCGGCATCGCCGTCCCCGACCTCGACGCTGCGATCGAGCACTACACGTCGGCGTACGGCATGACCTGCGTGCACACCGAGGTCAACGAGGAGCAGGGCGTCCGTGAGGCGATGATGGCCGTCGGCGACTCCGGTTCCTACCTGCAGCTGCTCGCGCCGCTGAGCCCCGACTCCACGATCGGCAAGTTCCTCGACAAGAGCGGGCCGGGTATCCAGCAGATGGCCTACCGGGTGGATGACATCGACGAGGTGTGCGAGCACCTGCGTGGACAGGGCCTGCGCCTGCTGTACGACGAGCCCAAGAAGGGCACGGCGGGGTCCCGCGTCAACTTCGTGCACCCCAAGAGCTCCGGCGGAGTGCTGGTGGAGCTCGTCGAGCCCGGCGCGGAGCCGCTCGGTCACTGACGCGGGGCAGGAACACCGGGCTGAGCGGCGAACCCCCACAGCATGCGTCGCACCCTGATCTCGCTCGCCGCTGCCTGCTCGCTCGTGTTGGCCGGGGGGGTCGCCACCGCCGAACCCGTAGCGGTGCCCCTCGTCCCGGCTCCCAACCCCTCGGTCACATCCGCCAACGTGACGCACGTCGGGACGATCCCGCTCGACGGGGTCGGCGTCTCCATGCGGGTCGTCAAGGTCGGCAAGCAGGTCCGGGCCTTCGTCAGCAACGCGGCGGGTTTGTCGATCTACGACGCCACGAACCCGGCGGCACCGCTGCTGCTGGGAAAGCTCGCGATGTACAACTGGGAGAACGAGGACATCGCCGTCTCCGACGACGGCAAGACGGCCATCCTCACCGAGTTCACCGACTCGTTCTACGTCCACGTCGTGGACGTCTCGAACCCCAACCTGCCGACCATCACGGGCTCGCTCACCGACGACGGGTCACACACGGCCTACTGCGCCGACCGCACGTGCAACTACCTCTACGGCTCCAACGGCGTGACCTACGACATCCGCAACCGAGCCAAGCCGAAGCGGGCACCGGCCGACAAGTGGTGGGGTTCGCAGGTCGGCGCCGGTCGGGGCGGGCACGCGCTGCACCGCGACGCGGCGGGCATCTGGATCGCCGACACCATGCCGCTGATCGTGTTCAAGCAGGCACCGGACCCGCTGCGCCTGCAGGTCCTGACCCGCGGGACGATCACCGCCAACACCGGCTACCAGCACAACAACATCCGGCCGCGCGCCGACAAGTACCGTCCGCGCCCGGCTGGCGACAGCTTCACCGGACCGCTGCGCCCCGGTGAGCTGCTCCTGGGCCAGGGCGAGACGGGCGTCACCCAGCTCGACGCCACGTGCAACAACAACAGCGGCGCCTTCTCGACGTGGAGCATGGTCGGCTTCGAGCAGGGCTACCCGATGGAGCAGCTCGACGTCCTGCGGCCCTTCGCCGGCGACTACACCAGCAACGGCAACCCACGGGTGAGCGGGCTGGCCTGCTCCGGGCACTGGTTCACCCAGAAGGACGCCAAGGACGGCTCGATCCTGATCACGGCGGCGTGGTACGAGCACGGGACCCGGTTCATCAAGGTCGACCCCAAGACCGGCAAGATCCGCCAGGTCGGCTTCTACCAGCCGGTGCGCGGCTCGACGTCGGCCGCCTACTGGATGCCAGGAGCGGACGGCGACTACGTCTGGTCGATCGACTACCACTCGGGCATCGACATCCTCACATTTGACCAGAGCAAGGCCGCCCTGAGCCCCGCGCAGGCGCAGGCGTCCTGGACCCAGCTCGGCCGCGTTGACGCCTTCTCGAGCCTGGTCCGCCAGCTCTGCCGGCAGAACGGCGAGGCCACCCCGGCCCAGCGCCGCGAGCTCGACTCGGTCCTGCGCAACCACCACAGCTAGACCCTTCGACGGCGGCTCGTTACTCGCCGGTAGCATCCGCGGGGAAGGTTCACACTCCCCGCGGAAGGTCCTGATGAAGCAGATCCTCGACGCCATCGTCTCCGGCGAGCCCGGCGCGGTCACCGGTCTCAGCGTCCCCGAGTCCTACCGCGGCGTCGTCGTGCGCAAGGACGAGCAGGGCATGTTCGAGGGTGTCGCCACCCGCGACAAGGACCCGCGCAAGAGCCTGCACGTCGACGAGGTCGCGACCCCCGAGCTCGGTCCGGGCGAGGCGATCGTCGCGGTCATGGCCTCGTCGGTGAACTTCAACACCGTCTGGACCTCGATCTTCGAGCCGGTCTCGACCTTCGGCTTCCTCGAGCGCTACGGCAAGCTGTCGGCGCTCACCAAGCGGCACGACCTGCCCTACCACGTCGTTGGCTCCGACCTGTCCGGCGTCGTGCTTGCGGTCGGCCCCGGCGTGACCAAGTGGAAGGCCGGCGACGTCGTGGTCGCGCACTGTCTGTCGGTCGAGCTCGAGGACCACCAGGGCCACGACGACTCGATGATGGACCCGCAGCAGCGCATCTGGGGCTTTGAGACGAACTTCGGCGGCCTGGCCGAGCTGGCTCTGGTCAAGGCCAACCAGCTCATGCCCAAGCCCGCGCACCTGACCTGGGAGGAGGCCGCCGCCCCGGGCCTGGTCAACTCGACCGCCTATCGCCAGCTGGTGAGCAAGAACGCCGGGCAGATGAAGCAGGGCGACAACGTCCTCGTCTGGGGCGCCTCCGGGGGCCTGGGCTCCTACGCCACGCAGTACGTCCTCAACGGCGGCGGTCAGCCGATCTGCGTCGTGAGCTCACCGGAGAAGGCCGAGATCTGCCGGCGCATGGGCGCTGAGATGATTATTGACCGCAGCGCCGAGGACTACCGCTTCTGGAAGGACGAGCACAACCAGGACCCCAAGGAGTGGCAGCGGTTCGGCAAGAAGATCCGCGAGCTCACCGGCGGCGAGGACATCGACATCGTCTTCGAGCACCCGGGCCGCGAGACCTTCGGCGCCTCGGTCTACGTCACCCGCAAGGGCGGCGTCATCACCACCTGCGCCTCGACCAGCGGCTACCTGCACCAGTACGACAACCGCTACCTCTGGATGAACCTCAAGCGGATCGTCTCCTCGCACTTCGCCAACTACCGGGAGTCCTGGGAGGCCAACCGGCTGATCGCCAAGGGCGCGATCCACCCGACGCTGAGCAAGACCTACGCGCTCGAGGACACCGGCCAGGCGGCGTACGACGTGCACAAGAACGCCCACCAGGGCAAGGTCGGCGTGCTCTGTCTGTCACCGCAGGAAGGCCTCGGCGTCGCACCCGAGGCGGCGGAGTTCCGGGCCAAGCACCTCGATGCGATCAACCGCTTCCGGAACGTCTGACGCGTTCTCAGCCCGCGCGATGGTAGGACAGGCGATATGGATGACGACCTCCTGCCCGTGACCCACGACGAGCAGCCCAACGGCTTCGATGTCGTCCTGCGCGGCTACGACCGGCGACAGGTCGACGACTACCTCGACCGGGTCGAGATCGCCCTGCAGGAGGCCGACAGCCGGCACGCGCACGACACCACCCGGATCACCGCGCTCGAGGAGCAGCTGCTCGCCGCGCAGGAGCGGCTGACCGCCGCCGAGCTGCGGGCCGAGGGTCGCCCTGAGCCGGCCTCACGGGTGGGTGAGCGCCTCGCCGCCATGCTGCTGCTCGCCGAAGAGGAGGCCGCCACCCTCAAGGCTGAGGCCGCCGAGTCAGCGGGGCGCACGCTCGCCCAGGCCCGCGACGACGCCGCCCAGCAGACCGCCGCCCGCACCGCCGACTTGGATGCGCGGGAAGCCGATCTGCGCCGGGCGCTGGAAGAGGCCGACACCGCGACGCTGCAGGCCCAGCGCGACGCCGAGGTGATCCGCGCCAACGCCCAGCGCGACGCCGAGGCGCTTGCCGCCCGGGCGCAGGAGCAGGCCTCGGCCGCCACGGCCTCGACCGAGGACGAGGTCCGCCGGATCCGCGAGGCCGGGCACCAGGAGGCCGCGGCGATGACCGCCGAGGCCCGTCGCCAGGTCGAGGAGCTCTCCCGCCAGCGCGACGCCATCGCGGCCCAGTTGCAGAACCTCCGCGACACCCTCTCCGGGGCGGTGGGCCCGCTCGGGTCGGCAGGAAAGCCGGTAGCAGCCGACCCACCCACCGAGCGGCTCGCGCCGCCGGCGTCAGGCTGACGGTGGGTTCTCCCAAGGACCACCACGACGAGGCAGAGCGCGAGGCGGCCAAGGCCCACGAGTCCGCCGAGTCCGCCGCCGAGAGCGCGCAGGACGCCGAGGCCGCCGCGATCGAGGCCGCGGAGGCGGTGCCCGACACTGACCCCCTGCTGGACACCGCTGTCCGCAAGATCGTGGCGCAGGCCGACCCGGAGAACCCGTTCGGCCGTCCGGGCCGGCCGCTGAGCCAGCGCTCGCCCTTCCGGGTCGGCTTCACCGCCGCCTTGGGCGTGGCTCTGGCCTACGCCGTCGTGCAGTCGCTCATCGCCGTCCGGTCGGTGCTGGTGCTGCTGCTCATCTCGGCCTTCTTGGCGATCGGCCTGAACCCCGCTGTGGAGGCGCTCGGCCGCCGGGGCTTGCAGCGCGGACGTGCCGTACTCATCGTGCTCATCGGGGTGCTGGCGTTCTTCATCGGGTTCGGCTTTGCCGTCGTACCGCCGATCATCGAGCAGGTGGGGCAGCTCGCGGACAAGACCCCGGACTACGTCCGGCAATTGCGCGAGAACAGCACGATCATCAGCCTCGACAAGCGCTTCAACTTCCTGGATCGACTGACCTCGTTCGTCGAGAACCCGCAGAACGCCGGGACGGCGGTGTTCGGCGGGGTGCTGGGCGTCGGCAAGGTGGTTTTCAGCGCCTTCTTCAGCACCTTGACGGTGCTCATCCTCACGCTCTACTTCCTCAGCAACCTGCCCAAGATCAAGGAGGGTGCTTACCGCGCGGTGCCGCGCAGCCGGCGTCCTCGTGTCGGCCTGCTGACCGACGAGATCCTCGAGCGGGTAGGCGGATACGTCGGCGGTGCCCTGCTGATCGCCGGCCTGGCCGGGGTCACGACGTTCATCTTCCTCATGGTTCTCGGGGTGCCCTACCCGGTCGCGCTGGCCATGCTCGTCGCGGTGACCGGTCTGCTCCCACTGATCGGCGCGACCATCGGCGCGGCCGTCGTCACCGCCGTGGCCTTCTTCGTCTCGGTGAAGGTCGGGCTGATCGCTGCGGTCTACTACCTGATCTACCAGCAGGTCGAGAACTACGTGATCTACCCGAAGGTCATGAAGCGCTCGGTCGACGTCAGCCCGGCGGTCACCGTCATCGCCGTCCTCGTCGGCGGATCACTGCTCGGCGTCCTCGGCGCCCTCCTGGCCATCCCGATCGCCGCCGCCGCCCAACTGGTGATCCGGGAAGTGGTCATCCCCCGTCAGGACGACGCCTGAGGCTGCTCGTCATAGGTCCGCGCCAGCGGTAGCGCCTGCGGCGCGACGGCACGGACCACCTCTTCTAGGACCTCATCGGTGAACCCCACGAACAGGTGCTTGGCCCGCGGGACGTCGACGATCTGCGCCTGCGGTACGACGGCGAAGCGCTCGCGGGCCTGCGGCGGCCGCAGGTAGTCGTCGAGCTCCGGCACGATCGCGACGAGCGGCTTGCCGGACTCCGCCCAGGTCTGCAGGTCGCTCGGGTGACTGAAGCGCAGCGGCGGGCTGATCAGGACGGCACCGACGACGGAGGGGTCACAGCCGTAGCGCAGGGCTAGGTCGGTACCGAAGGACCAGCCGAGCAGCCACAGCTGGGGCAGGTCGAGCGACTCGGCGAGATCGAGGGCCGCCGCGACGTCGTACTGCTCGCCCTCGGCGTGGTCGAAGGCGCCCTCGCTGGTGCCGTGCGGGCTGGTGGTGCCCCGGGTGTTGAAGCGCAGCACGGCGATGTCGGCGAGCGCCGGCAGCCGCCACGAGGCCTTCTTGAGCAGGTGGCTGTCCATGAACCCGCCCTGCGTGGGCAGCGGGTGCAGGCAGACCAGCGTCGCCACCGGCGGCCGATCGAGCGGCAGGGCCACCTCGCCGACCAGGCGCAGACCGTCGGCGGTGTGCAGCGTGACCGGCCGACGGTGGGCCGGCAGCACGGTGTTGGAGCGGATGTCAGCCATCGGACATGACCCTACTGACCGTGCCGAGGATCTGGGCTCAGCCGTGGCGGGGGGCATTCTTGGAGCGGTGCACCTTCACGCCCCGACGCTCCCGGGCCTGCCAGCAGGCCGTGTGCCAGTGCCGCCGATCGTCGGCCTGCCCCTGCGGCCACGCGACCACGTGCGGCGTTGCCGGTCGCAGCTCGTGATCACAGCCGGGACAGCGGTAAGCCTTACCCGAGGCGCCCGACACCTGGCGTACGACGAAGCCGTCCTCGACTCGTTCCCCGATCGGTGGCCGGGGAGCGCTGTCGTCGTCGCCGGCCTTGAGGGCCCGCAACGCCTCTTCGCGCTTGGCGGCCCGCCCGGAGCCCTTGGGCACTGCTCAGGTTTTGGCGTAGTCGCGGAAGCCGCGGCCGGTCTTGCGGCCGAGGTAGCCGGCCTTGACCAGGTGCTCGAGCATCGGCGCCGGGGAGTCACCGGGCTCGCGGAACTCGTCGTAGAGCGTCCGCTGGATGGCCAGCGTGACGTCGAGGCCGACGACGTCCATCAGGGCGAAGGGCCCCATCGGGTGGCCGCAGCCCTTGGTCATCGCGAAGTCGATGTCGTCGATAGTCGCGTAGTGCGCCTCGAGCATCTTGACCGCGTCGTTGAGGTAGGGGAAGAGCAGCGCATTGACGATGAAGCCGGCCCGGTCGCCACACAGCACCGGGTGCTTCTTGACCTTGGCGCAGACCTCGAGCACGGTCGCGACGACGTCGGGCGCGGTGGTGACGGTCGGCACGACCTCGACCAGCTTCATGATGGTCGCCGGGTTGAACCAGTGCATACCGACGACGTCGGACGGGCGGTCCGTCGCGGTCGCGCACTCGATGACCGGAAGGGAGGAGGTCGTGCTGGCGAGGATGGCGCCCGGCTTCATCACGTCGTCGAGCGCACCGAACAGCGCCTTCTTGACGGCGAGGTCCTCGACCACCGCCTCGATGACGAGGTCGCAGTCGCGCAGGTCGTCGAGCTCGGTGGTGCCGGTGATCCGGCCCAGGGTCTCGGTCCGCAGCTCCTCGGTCAGCTTGCCGCGCTGCACCGCCTTGTCGAGCGACCCGGCGACCTTCTTGCTGACCGCCGCGACCTTGTCCTCACCACGGGCCCGGAAGACCACGTCGTACCCGCTCTTGGCGCAGACCTCGATGATCCCGGTCGCCATCGTGCCGGTGCCGATCACGCCGATGCGCTGCACGGCCCGGGCGGGTGCCGCGCTGCTCGCCCCGACGCCGTCATCGTCAGCGATGACCTCGGAGGAGTCGGGGGCGGCGTAGGTGTAGATGCCCCGGCCGACCTTGCGCCCCAGCAGGCCCGCCGTGACGTACTGCTTGAGCAGCGGCGCCGGTGCGTGCCGATGGTCGCGCGACTGCGCGTACATCGTCTCGAGGATCTCGTACGCCGAGTCCAGGCCGATCAGGTCGAGCAGGGCGAGCGGTCCCATCGGGTGGCCGCAGCCAAACCGCATCGCCGCGTCGATGTCCTCGCGGCTGGCGTAGCGGCTCTCGAACATCTTGACGGCGTTGTTGAGGTAGCCGAAGAGCAGTGCGTTGGCGATGAAGCCGGCCCGGTCACCTGCGGTTGCGGCCTGCTTGCCGACCGAGGTGACGAGCTCCTGCACCTGCTCCACCACCGACGGGTCGGTGACGACGGTGCGCACGACCTCGACCAGCCCCATGACGGGCGCCGGGTTGAACCAGTGCAGCCCCACGACCTTCGACGGCCGTCCGGTGCCGGTGGCCAGCTCGGTGACGCTGAGCGCACTCGTGTTGGTAGCGAGCACCGCCTCGGGGGCGAGCAGCCCGTCCAGGGTGGCGAAGAGCTCGCGCTTGAGCTCCATCCGCTCCGGGATCGCCTCGATGACCAGGTCGCAGTCCTTGAGCGAGGTGAGCTCGGTGCTCAGCGTGAGCCGCCCCAGCAGCTCGGTCTGCTCGGCCTCGGTGAGCTTGCCGCGCTTGACGGCGCGGCCGGTCGAGCGGTCCAGGTGGCCGCGGGCGCGCTCCACACCGGCCTCGTCGTGCTCCACCCCGATCACCTCGACACCAGAGCGGGCCAGCACCTCCGCGATGCCGGCACCCATGGTGCCCAGTCCGACGACGCCGATCTTGCGGAAGGTCACGAAGCTCTCCTGAGTTTGGTTGCACCCAGGCTACCGACGGTCCTCAAAACAGGGTCGGGACCGTCGACTCGAGGCCCTTGAGCAGCTCGTAGTCGACCTGCACGCAGGTGATCCCGCGGTCGGCGGCGAGCACCTTCGCCTGCGGCTTGAACGACTGGGCGGCGAGGACGCCCTGCACGTCACCCAGAACCGTCGACACCCGCTGCAGGTAGCGGGTCAGCTGCTCGACGCTGTCGATCTCGGCGGTCCGCTTGATCTCGACCAGGACGTGCGCGCCGGCTGCATCGCGACAGAGCAGGTCGACGGGACCGATGTCGGTGAAGTACTCGCGCTGCACGAGAGTGAACCCCTCCCCCAGCACGTGGCACTGCTCGGCGAGCAGTGCCTGCAGCTGCTTCTCGACGCCGTCCTTCACCAGCCCGGGGTCGGTGCCCAGCTCGTGTGCAACGTCGGAGAGCACCTCGTGGACGGTGATGAGCAGCTGCTCACCGCCCTTGTTCGTCACGGTCCAGAGGTCGTCCAGGACGAGCAGCGAGCACGGCGGGGTCATCCACATCAGCGGCTTGTAGCCGCCGGCATCGGAGTGCACCAGGACCGAGCCGTCGGCCTTGAGCACGAGCAGCCTGGTCGCCTGCGGAAGGTGGGCGGTCAGCCGTCCGACGTAGTCGACGGAGCAGCGTGCGATGACCAGCCTCATGCCCTGGACGGTAGAACGCTGCGGCCCCGCCCGAGCGCCGTAGGCGCAGGGGTCGCGCCTGGACTCGGCGTCGACACGGCACTCCAACGGCTTGGTCGCAACGCGACAGAGGTGCTGCGACTACATGCTGATGGATCACTCATGGCACGGAAGTGCTCTCGTGCCCGTGGGCGTGCGTTCATGAAGGGTGTGCCTCGAGGAGGGTCTGACGCTCCGTCAGGATGGTTCGTGTCAAGCGCCAGCCGGTTGAGGCGAGCAGTTCCGCGTACTCCCGCTCGGTACGCTCGCGTCCACCAACCAGGATGAGCATGTCGATGTCGATGTCGGTCGCGCTGAAACCCTCGTTCTCGTCTTCCGGCACGAGGAACTCCATCAACAGCAGAGTCGAATCGGCAGCGGCAGCCGCGCGCACCGCCCGCAGGATGCCCCGCGCCTCGTCGTCGGCCCAGTCATGAACGACGTTCGACATCACGTAACAGTCCGCGGCTGGCAGCGGGTCGAGAAAGAAGCTCCCGGCCTGGGCTGTGAGCCGGTCGTGCGAGAGGGCGTCGTTGACGACGTGCGCCTGGTCGAACACGATTCCGCGCGCCTTCGGTGTCTGATCGAGGATGGCCCGAATCAGGTGCCCGCGTCCTCCGCCGATGTCGGCGATCGTGTCGAACCCGGAGAAGTCGTACGCCGGGACCTGGGCGGCGATCCGACGGGTAGTCATCGAGGTCATCCCCCGGTCGTAAATCGCGGACTCGTCGGGATGATCAGCCAGATAGTCGAAGAACCCCCGCTGGTCAACAAAAGTCGTTCCCGGACGGCCGGTGCGCACAGCGTCCTCCAAGTGCCGGGCCGAGTCCCAGATGAGCGGCAGGGCCATGAGCTGCGTCAATGCCAGCATCCCGAGTGGATGATCTGAGCGCAGCAGCCGAGAGGCCTCGTTGTGCGCGACACCGGCACCGTCGACGGAGAACAGACCCAGCGTGACCACGTGGCGGAGCAGACGACTCAGCGAACCTCCGTCGACGCCGAGCTCGCTTGCCAGCCCAGCGATGGACATAGGCTCCTCGCCGACGACGTCCGCCACGCCGAGATTCGCCACGAC
>JANPHZ010000289.1:0-13368 GCA_031424715.1 Frankiaceae bacterium | reverse complement strand
GGCTTGGTGTGGGGGTTGTCGACGCGGAAGATCTTGATCCCGTGCGCCACCCAGTGGCGCACCACACGGAGCACCTCGGCGTAGAGCCCCGCTGGGTCGTTGTCGAAGTTGAGCGGGTAGATGTCCTGGTACTTCTTCGGAGGGTTCTCGGCGTAGGCGATGGTGCCGTCCGCGCGGGTGGTGAACCACTCGGGGTGCTCGGTCGCCCAGGGGTGGTCGGGCGCGCACTGGAGCGCGAGGTCGAGTGCGACCTCCATGCCCAGTCGACGGGCCTCCTCGACAAAGGCGTCGAAATCGGCGAGGGTGCCGAGCTCGGGGTGGATCGCGTCGTGCCCACCGTGCTTGGAGCCGATCGCCCACGGGGACCCCGGGTCGTGGGGGCCGATGTCGGCGGGCTTGCCGCCGGGGAACTCGGGGGAGTTCGGGCCCTTGCGGTTGACCTCGCCGATCGGGTGGATCGGCGGCAGGTAGATGACGTCGAAGCCCATGGCGGCCACGGCGGGCAGTCGCTTGGCCGCGGTGCGCAGGGTCCCGCTGCGCATCGGGCCGCCGTCCGGAGGCACATGCGCGCCCTCGGAGCGCGGGAAGAACTCGTACCACGCGCCGTAGAGCGCGCGCTGCCGATCGACCCAGATCTGGTGGGGCTCGGCCGGCGTCACCAGCTCACGGAGCGGGTGCTGGCGCAGGACGGCGACGACGTCGTCGGCCAGCCCTGCGGCCATTCGCTGGGCTGCCGGTCGGGCGGGGTCGCGCAGCACCGTGGCGAGGCCGGCGATGGCCGTACGACGCGCCTTGGGCACCTTCGTGGGCAACGCGGCAGCCGCCCGCTCATAGAGCCGCGCCCCCTCTTCGAGCATCAGCTCGACATCGACGCCGGCATCGACCTTGAGGGGAGCGTCGTGCCACCACGTGCCCAGCGGGTCGCTCCAGGCCTCGACGGCGAACGACCAGGTCCCTTCGGTGTCGACGACGAAGCTCGCCGTCCAGATGTCGGGCTGTTCCGGGCCGACCGGCGACATCCGCAGGAACGGGCGGCGCTTGCCGTCGGGGCCCGCGACAACAACGTCGCAGGCAACGGCGTCATGGCCCTCCCGGAAGACGGTCGCCTGCACGCTCACGCGCTCGCCGACGACAGCGCGAGCCGGATAGGCCCCACAGGAGACCACCGGACGCACGTCCACGACTGCAAGACGACCCACCATTGCCACGACCGTACCCAGCAAGGCCAGCCCTGAACTCTTCCGGTCGGGCTAGGGTCCGACAGGTGAGAGCCCTTCGCCGATTCACTGTCCGCCTGGCGCTGCCTGCCCCGCTCGCCCCGTTGGGTGAGCTGGTGATGAACCTGCGCTGGTCGTGGCACCCCGCGTCGCTCGACCTGTTCGCGTCGGTCGATCCCGAGGTGTGGCAGGCGGTCGACCAGGACCCCGTCCGGCTGCTGGGGGAAGTCAGTCCCGAGCGGCTGGCCGAGCTCGCGGTAGACCCTGACTTCCTGGGCCGGCTGCGCGCGGCCCACGACGACCTGAACAGCTATCTCAGCGCGCCGCACTGGTACCAGTCGCTCAGCACGGACGCGCCCGCGGCCATCGCCTACTTCTCGCCGGAGTTCGGCATCACCGAGGTGCTGCCGCAGTACTCCGGTGGTCTCGGGATCCTCGCCGGCGATCACCTCAAGGCGGCCTCCGACCTGGGGGTGCCGATCCTCGGCGTCGGCCTGCTCTACCGCGCGGGCTACTTCAAGCAGTCGCTCAACGCCGAGGGCTGGCAGCAGGAGCGCTACCCCCCGATCGACCCGCACGGCCTGCCCCTCACGCTGCTCACCGAGGCAAACGGAACGCCGCTCAAGATCGGCGTCGGCTTCCCCGGGGGCCGCACCCTGCACGCCCAGGTCTGGAAGGCCCAGGTGGGCCGGGTGGCCCTGCTGCTGCTCGACTCCGACGTGGAGGAGAACGCTCCGACCGAGCGCGAGGTGACCGACCGGCTGTACGGCGGCGAGCCCGAGCACCGGCTGCACCAGGAGATGCTGCTGGGCATCGGTGGTGTCCGTGCGATCCGCGCGTACACCGCCCTGACGGGGCACCCGGCCCCTGAGGTGTTCCACACCAACGAGGGTCACGCCGGCTTCCTCGGACTGGAGCGCATCCGCGAGCTCGTCGACCTCGGGCTCAGCTATGACGAGGCGCGCGAGGCGGTCCGCGCTGGCACGGTCTTCACGACGCACACCCCGGTGCCGGCCGGCATCGACCGGTTCCCGCGCGAGCTCATCGCGACCTACTTCGGTGGCGACAACGCCGTGGCCGGCGTCCCGGTGGAGCGCATCCTCGAGCTCGGCGCCGAGGAGGACCCGGCCTTTTTCAACATGGCCCACATGGGCCTGCGGATGGCGCAGCGCCGCAACGGCGTGGCCAAGCTGCACGGCATCGTCAGCCGCGAGATGTTCAGCGGCCTGTGGCCCGGCTTCGATGCGGCCGAGGTGCCGATCACGTCGGTGACCAACGGGGTGCATGCTCCGACCTGGGTGAGCCGCGAGGTGTTCGCGCTGGCCGAGCGCGAGATCGGGACGTCGATCACGACGGAGGCGCAGGGGTGGGAGGCCATCGCCGACGTGCCCGGAGACGCGATCTGGCAGGTCCGTCGGTTGCTGCGTGAGCGTCTGGTGACCGAGGTCCGCCGACGACTGCGCGAGTCGTGGTTGCAGCGCGGTGCCACCGCATCGGAGCTGGCCTGGACCGAGTCGGCCTTCGACCCCGACGTGCTGACGATCGGGTTCGCCCGTCGCGTCCCGTCGTACAAGCGACTGACGTTGATGCTGCGCGACCCCGAGCGGCTCAAGGCGTTGCTGCTCGATCCTGACCGGCCGATGCAGCTCGTGATCGCCGGCAAGTCCCACCCCAAGGACGACGGCGGCAAGGAGCTGGTGCAGCAGATCGTGCGGTTCAGTGACGATCCTGAGGTCCGGCACAGGATCGCGTTCCTGCCTGACTACGACATCGGCATGGCGCGCTACCTCTACGGCGGTTGCGACGTCTGGCTGAACAACCCCCTGCGCCCGCTGGAGGCCTGCGGCACCTCGGGCATGAAGAGCGCCCTCAACGGTGGTCTCAACCTGTCGATCCGCGACGGCTGGTGGGACGAGATGTACGACGGGGAGAACGGCTGGGCGATCCCCACCGCCGATGGGGTCCACGACCCCGAGCGGCGGGACGATGTGGAGGCGACGGCGTTCTACGAGCTCGTCGAGAAGCACGTGCGCACCCGCTTCTACGACGTGGACGCCGACGGTGTCCCGCAGCGCTGGGTCGCGATGGTGCGGCACACGCTGCAGTCCCTGGGACCCAAGGTCCTGGCCAGCCGAATGGTGCGCGACTACGTCCACCACCTCTACACGCCCGCCGCCGGCGCCTCCCGCGAACTCGCGGCGAGCAGCTTCGCTGCGGCGCGTGAGGTGGCGCAGTGGCGGTCCACCGTGACCGAGCGGTGGGGCGGGGTCCGGGTCGTGCACGTCGAGGCGGCCGGAGTCGGTGACACCCCGCAGGTCGGGTCAACCCTGGAGGTGCGCGCGATCGTCGACCTCGGCGGCTTGCAGACCGGCGACGTCACCGTCCAGGCGGCCTTCGGTCGGGTCGACGAGAGCGACGAGCTGCGCGCCCCGCGCTACGTCACGCTGACCGCCGTCGCGCCGGGGGAGGACGGGCTGCCGCGGTTCGAGGGGCACGTGCCGCTCGAGCGGGCGGGGTCCTTCGGCTACACCGTCCGGGTCCTGCCGCACTCGGCGAGACTGCCCGGCGACGCCGACTTGGGGCTGATGGTCACGGCCTGAGCGTCACCGCCTGAGCGTCCAGGGTCAGTTGACCCAACCGCGGCGCAGGGCAGTCGCGACCGCTGCGGCGCGATGGGTGGTGCCCGTCTTGGCAAAGATGTGGTCCAGGTGAGACTTCACCGTGGCAGCGCCGAGCCCGAGGTGCCGCGCGACTTCGACGTTGGTCATCCCCGTGGAGACGCACTCGAGCACCTGGCGCTCGCGCTGGCTGAGGTGGCCGGTCCATCCGGCGAGCAGGTCCAGACTCTCGTGCCCGCCCTGCTCAGCGGCGTGGGCTCCCAGCAGCCGTGTCAGTCCCGGGTCTTTCGCGAGGCGTGCCCCGCCGAGCAGCAGGGGTGGGTGCCCGGACTCTCTGCGGACCAGGGCGAGCCCCCGGCGCAGGGCCGGGGCCGGCAGGTCAGTGTGCAGGCTGAGGCCTAGGGCGACCAGGTCGCCGGCGCCCGCCGCCACCTCCGCAAGGTCGGGCCAGGGCAGGCTGCCGGCCAGGACGGCTCGATAGCCGAGGTCCTCGACCAGGTGCGCGACGGCGTACAGCCCGAGGGTGTGCAGGTCTCCGGGCGGGCAGGCCAGGACGACCGTGCCTCTCGGTGCCGGGGGAGGCAGGGGTCGTAGCCGCGCGACGAGGCGCAACGCTGAGACGGTCATGCGCTGCACATGGGCCAGCGTGCTGGTGCCGTCGGCCCAGCAACGGCCAGCGTCGCCGAGCTGCTCGCTCAGGACCCGGTAGACCTCGCTGAGAGATCCGGTGCTGTTCCACAACGTCTCGGCGGCGAGCAGGGCACGGCGCTCGTCGTCGATCGCGAGGGCGCGTGCCAGCTCGGCGGCCCCTGCCGTGGTGAGCAGGTCCTGCGGGCCGTGGGGGGTGGCCGTCGACCGCTGCGGTGCAGAAACAGGCACCGGCACCTCCGTTCCACATCCCCCGAGTGGTCCTACCGAGCGTGTCTCGAGTGTAACGCTTCGTGATCATGTCTGTCTGCCTCTGGGCGTGTCGGAATCGGCGATGTCAGGGCAGGAACGGCAGCAAGGGGGTCGGCGTGGGCGACGGGGCCGGCTCGCCGCCGCCGTCCTCCGGCGCGCTGGTCGACGGCTCTGCCGGTGCCGGCGCCGGTGCGGGCGCGGGTTCGGGGCTGGACCACGACGCCGACAGGAAGCTGCTCATCGCGACGTTCCAGTGGCTGGCGAGCCAGGAGCCCTTCACGGGCGCCGTCGAGAAATAGTCGTCATGGCGGCAGTCGAGCAGCCGGGCCTGCGCCGCGGGGCAGGCGGACACCTGTTGTGATCCGGCCGTCCCGTCGTCGTAGCACATGACGTCGCTGCCGTCGCGGCAGTGAAATCCTGCGGTGGCACGCGGTGCGTCGGCCTGGACGCCGCCCAGCATGTGCGTGAGTTCGTGCGTCTCGGCGTAGCCCCAGCACGCCCGGTCGACCCTGGCGTAGGTGGGATAGAGCCCGTTGTTGGCGTTGTTCGCACCCGGGCTGCTGTCGGCGTAGGAGGACGCCATCCCGCAGAGCTTGGACACGTCGCTCCAGACGAGGTACTTCATGCCGGTGGCGTCCATCCCGCGCTGCTGCAGGGCGCTGACCGTGGCGTTGAAGGAGGTAAACGCGCTGGGGGGGAGGGTCACCGCGACGATGTCGAGCTCGCAACCTCCTGACGTGGGTGTGGTCACGAACCGCACGTGGCGAGCCCCCCGGGTCTGGTGGGCGCTGTCATCGACTGCCTTGTCGAGGGCACCGGCCCACCCCCGGAACGACGCGCGCATGCTGGGCAGCCGGTCCGCTGAGCCGATGGGGCGGGCGTACACGGCCTGCACCCGAGGGCCGCTGCGGCCGTTGCCGTAGCACCCGATCCGGGTGGAGGAAGTGCTCGCCTGCTGCCGGGTCCCCTCGCCGGCCGAGGACTGTGGGCGGAGCCGGGCGTCGTCGCCGTGGCTGCACACGGGCACGTCGCCCACCAGGCTGCAGGCGACCTGCGCGGCGGGAGCAGTCAGCCGGGCCACCTTCGTCGTCGCGGGAGTGGCCGCTGCCGCGGGGACCGCGAGCGTGGGGAGGGCGGTCAGCAGGACGGCGCCGGCGACGGTGATCGCCGTGAGCAGGGTGAGCGCGGTGCGGGCGGTGGTCTGCCGCTGCAGTAGCGGAGGGCGGGTCATGGTCATCTGGGCTCCTGGGGACACCACCGCTGCGTGCGGTGCTGCTCAGGCCCTCGACGGCCGTTATCGCCCGTCTGTAACGGATTTTTGCTGATTTGTCCCCGCCGGACCCGCCCGCACATCCCCCGAACGGTGGACCCCTCGACCACCCGTGCGCGGGGGCGGAAACGCCCGTTCCGGCCGGAGCGGACGAACGATGGTTGACGGACCGTAAACCTGCGTCGCAGCGACCGTTATCGAAACGTTATCCCGCTGGGCATTCGGCCCAATCGGAGTACGACGACTGCGCCGGGGGCCAGGGCCAAGACGCCCCCGGGGGTATAGGCCTTTTGGCTGGGGGTGTCGTCAGCGGTGTCGAGCAGGACCTCGTAGGAGTGCGCCCAGGGCGGCTCGGGCAGGACCACCTGACCCGGTTCACCGCCGGTGTGCAGGACCACGAGGAAGGAGTCGTCCTCGATGGCCTCTCCCCGCGGGCCACGGGTGCGGATCCCTGCGCCGTTGAGGTACATCGCGATCGTCGGTACGGCGGGAGAGAACCACTCGGCCTCGGTCAGCTCATGGCCCCCGGCGCCGAACCAGGCCAGGTCCTTGACGTCGTCCTCGCCGACCGGCCGACCGAGGAAGAACGCGCGCTGCCGGAACACCGGGTGCTCCCGGCGCAGGTGCACGAGTCGTCGTATGACGTCCAGAAGGGCGGCTGGCTCGCCCTCGCGATCCCACGACAGCCAGGAGGTCTCGTTGTCCTGGCAGTAGGCGTTGTTGTTGCCTCCCTGGGTGCGGCCGACCTCGTCGCCCATGCTCAGCATGGGCACGCCCGTGGAGAGCAAGAGCGTGGCGAGCAGGCTGCGGGCCTGCCGGCGCCGGCGTTCGATCACCTGCGGGTCGTCCGTCTCGCCTTCCACGCCGAAGTTCCAGGAGCGGTTGTGGTCGTCGCCGTCCCGGTTGTCCTCGCCGTTGGCCTCGTTGTGCTTGCGCTCGTACGTGGTGAGGTCGCGCAGGGTGAAGCCGTCGTGGGAGGTGACGAAGTTGATGGAGGCGTAGGGCCGTCGTCCGTCGTCCTGGTAGAGGTCGCTGGAGCCCGAGAGCCGGTAGGCGAGCTCGCGCACGCCACCGGCCTGACCGCGCCAGACGTCGCGCACGGTGTCGCGGTACTTGCCGTTCCACTCGGTCCACAGCGCCGGGAACTCGCCGACCTGGTAGCCGCCCTCACCGATATCCCACGGCTCGGCGATGAGCTTGACCTGGCTGATGACGGGGTCCTGCTGGATCACGTCGAAGAACGCCGACAGCTTGTCGACGTCGTGGAACGAGCGGGCCAGGGCGGAGGCGAGGTCGAACCGGAACCCGTCAACATGCATCTCGGTGACCCAGTAGCGCAGCGAGTCCATCATCATCTGCAGGACGTGGGGGGAACGGACGTCCAGCGTGTTCCCGCAGCCGGTGTAGTCGCGATAGCGCGCCGGGTCGGACTCCTCCAAGCGGTAGTAGGTCGGGTTGTCGATGCCCCGCAGGCTCAGGGTGGGACCGGTCTCGTCGCCCTCGGCCGTGTGGTTGTAGACGACGTCGAGGATGACCTCGATGTCCGCGGCGTGCAGGGCCCGCACCATCGCCTTGAACTCGCGGACCTGCTGCCCGCGACCGCCGCTGGCGCTGTAGCTGGCGTGCGGTGCGAAGTAGCCGACGGAGTTATAGCCCCAGTAGTTGGTCAGCCCCCGGCGCAGCAGGTGCGGCTCGGAGACGAAGGCGTGCACCGGGAGCAGCTCGACTGCGGTGACGCCGAGGCGCTGCAGGTGCTCGATCGCGGCGGGATGTCCCAGGCCGGCGTAGGTGCCCCGCATGGGCGCCGGAATCCCGGGGTGCAGCGCCGTGAAGCCCTTGACGTGCAGCTCGTAGATGACGCTGTCGGACCAGGCGTGCGCGGGCCGGTGGTCTTCGCCCCACGGAAAGCTGTCATGCACGACCACCGACCGAGGGACGTACGGCGCGCTGTCGCGGTGCTGCTGGACGTGGTCCTTGCCGGGGACCGAGCCGAAGATCGCGTCGTCGAGGTGCAGCTCACCTTCGATCGCCCGGGCGTAGGGGTCGAGCAGCAGCTTGCTCGGGTTGAACCGCCACCCGCGGGACGGGTCAAAGGGCCCGTCGACCCGGTAGCCGTAGCGCTGCCCGGGCCCGACCTGGGGCAGGTAGCCGTGCCAGACGTGCAGCGTCGTCTCGGTGAGCGGCACCCGGGTCTCGCGGCCCTCGTCGTCGTACAGGCACAGGTCGACGGCCTCGGCGGACGAGGAGAAGAGCGCGAAGTTGGTGCCCTCGCCGTCCCAGGTCGCACCGAGGGGATGGGGGCGTCCCGGCCAGGTCGGGAGCGGCGCGCTCACCGTCGGGGGACCCGTGCGGCGCGCCGGCGCTCGATCGGGATGAGGTCGGCGAGCGACGTGCCCAGCGGCAGGACCATCGACTGCCCCCGCTGCTTGCGCTCGAGCATCGCGTGGACGACGAGGGCGTTGCGCAGGAGGCTGGAGAAGGCCTCCGGATCGGTGAGCAGCCAACCGTGATGGCCCTCCACCACTTCCGCGGGCAGGTCAGTGACGATCTCGCCGAGGGCGCCAGGCGCGATGACCCGATCGCTGTCGGCCCAGATGAACAGGACCGGCAGCCCCCGATCCACCAGATCGCGGGCCTGTCCGGCCAGGGAAGCGGTCAGCGCGACGCGGGCCGCGAGCGCCATCGTCAGTGGCCGGCGCAGCGCGTTGGGCAGGAAGTCGCGCGCCATGGTGGGCAGGGAGCGCACCAGCCCGCCCGCGTCGAGCTCCCCGACGGTGCCGAGCCCCCAGGCGAGCCAGGACTTGTCGATCACCCCGCGGCGTCGGTCGGGCGCGCCACCGACCGTGTTGACCAGCGTGAGCGAGCGGACCCGGTCAGGCCGGTCGGTGGCGAGCTGAAGGGCGACGCCGCCCCCGAAGGAATGCCCGGCGACGAACACCGGCTGCTCGACGCCGAGGACGTCGAGGAGCCGGGCGATGCGCTCGGCGTAGGTCGGCAGGTCCACTGCCCGCAGCGGCGGGCCGGCGCTGCCACCAAAGCCGGGGAGGGCTGGGGCGATGACCCGCACCCCCGCGGCGGTGAGGCGCACGATGCCGTCGCGATAGCTCCGGGGCGAGAGTCCCCAGCCGTGCAGGAACAGCAGCGGGTCGCCCGTGCCGGCCTCCATCACGCGCATGGTCGCGCCGTCCACATCGACGTCGCGCCACGTCACTGCACTCGGGTCTGCACGCACCCGCTCACTCTGCCAGCAGCCAGGCCTCAGGGAGCCGCCTTCGGTCTAGGGTGCCTGCCGAGGGCAGGCGGTCTGCCGCGAACGACAGGAGCACCGGTGGGCGAGTTCGTACGACTCGAGGTCGAGGGTGCGGTCGGCACGATCCGGCTGGACCGGCCGAAGATGAACGCGCTCAACGCGCAGGTGCAGCAGGAGATCTACGAGTGCGCCGTGGAGGCCGGTGAGCGCGACGACGTCCGCGCCGTCGTGCTGTACGGCGGGGAGCGGGTGTTCGCCGCCGGCGCTGACATCAAGGAGATGGCTGGCGTCGACTACGTCGGGATGCTGAGTCGGGCCCACCGGCTGCAGGAGTGCTTCGCGACGGTCGCGCGTATCCCCAAGCCGGTCATTGCCGCCATCAACGGCTACGCCCTCGGAGGTGGCTGCGAGCTGAGCATGTGCGCCGACTTCCGCGTCGTCGCCGACAACGCCAAGATGGGCCAGCCCGAGATCCTGCTCGGCGTCATCCCCGGCGCCGGCGGCACCCAGCGGCTCACCCGCCTGGTCGGTCCGGCCAAGGCCAAGGACCTGTGCTTCACCGGCCGGTTCGTGGACGCGCAGGAAGCGCTCGCGATCGGGCTCGCCGACGTCGTGGTCCCGGCTGCGGAGGTCTACAGCACGGCCGTGGAGATGGCTTCGGCGTACGCCGCTGGCCCCGCGATCGCGCTTCGGGCGGCCAAGAAGGCCATCGACGAGGGCCTGGAGATGGACCTCGACGCAGCGCTGCGGATGGAGTCGACGCTCTTCGCGGGCCTGTTCGCCACCGAGGACCGCCGGATCGGGATGGAGTCCTTTGTCGCCAACGGGCCCGGCAAGGCCGAGTTCACCGGCCGCTGACCGGGCAGACGTGACGTCGGGCACAGCCACGCTGCAGCGAGTTGCTCCGGGGCTACCGGGGGGTAACACTGACCTGTCGGGGGCGGCGTCTGGCGCTAGGCCTGTCCGGATAGCCTGACCGTCCACTCCCGCACTCCCCTGGGGCGCCGTTGCGCGCCCCCCGTGCCACTTGCCTACGGAGGTCGGCGCCCGAGCATGAACATCGTCGTACTGGTCAAGCAGGTCCCGGACACCTGGGCCGAGCGCAAGCTGAAGGCTGACGACAAGACGCTGGACCGCGCCTCGGTCGACGTCGTCATGAACGAGATCGACGAGTACGCCGTCGAGGAGGCCTTGAAGATCAAGGAGGCCGGCGAGGGTGAGGTCACGATCCTCACGATGGGCCCCGAGCGCGCGGTGGAGACCATCCGCAAGGCGCTGTCCATGGGCGCCGACAAGGCGGTGCACCTGGTCGACGACGCGCTCGCCGGCAGCGACGCCGTGCAGACGTCGTACGCCCTGGCCAAGGTGCTCGAGACGCTGGAGTATGACCTGCTGATCTGCGGGTCCGAGGCGACCGACTCGCGGATGTCGATCATGGCCGCGCTGCTTGCTGAGCGCACCGGCAAGCCCCAGCTGTCCGGCGCCCGCAAGGTGACGGTCGAGGGCGGCAACGTCACGATCGAGCGCCAGACCGACAACGGCTACGACGTGGTGCAGGCTGCAACGCCCGCCATCGTGTCGGTGGTCGAGAAGATCAACGAGCCGCGCTACCCGTCGTTCAAGGGGATCATGGCGGCCAAGAGCAAGCCGCTCACGACGCTGTCGATCGCCGACGCCGGCATCGAGGCCGGTCAGGTCGGCCTGGCTGCCGCGCCGTCGCAGGTCGTCGAGTTCGCCAACAAGCCGCCGCGTCAGGCGGGCCAGATCGTCAAGGACGAAGGGGACGGTGGCAGCAAGGTCGCCGAGTACCTCGCGTCGCAGAAGATCGTCTGAGAGGGCACGGACATGGCAGAGATCCTCGTCCTCGTCGACCACGTCGAGGGCACTCCCAAGAAGGCCTCCTACGAGCTCCTGACGCTCGCGCGCACGCTCGGTGAGGCGTCCGCCGTCGTGCTCGGCAAGGGCGCGACCCAGGCCGCAGACAAGGTCGGCGCCTACGGGCCGGCCAAGGTCTACGTCAGCGAGGCCGCTGAGCTGTCCGACTTCCTCGTCGGACCCAAGGCGGCCGTCCTCGCGCAGCTCGTCGCCGACAAGAGCCCGGCAGCGGTCCTCATCCCGAGCAACGCCGAGGGCAAGGAGATCGCGGCACGACTCGCGGTCAAGACCGGTTCCGGACTGCTGACCGACGCCGTCGGTGTGAGCGCCGAGCTCGTTGCCGAGCAGCAGATCTTCGGTGGCGCCGTGGCCGTGCAGTCCAAGGTCGCCACGGGCACGCCGATCATCACGGTGCGTCCCAACAGCACCGCCCCGGTCGAGCAGCCCTCGTCGCCCGAGATCGAGCAGGTCAGTGCGACCTTCTCCGAGGCCGACAAGGCCGCCAAGGTCGTCGAGTCCGTCGTGGAGGCCAAGGGCGGTCGCCCCGACCTCGGCGAGGCCTCGATCGTCGTGTCCGGCGGTCGTGGCATGGGCAACGCGGAGAACTTCTCCATCGTCGAGGCGCTCGCCGACTCGCTCGGTGCGGCCGTCGGCGCTTCGCGCGCTGCCACCGACGCCGGTTGGTACCCGCACCAGAACCAGGTGGGTCAGACCGGCCGCACCGTCTCCCCGCAGCTCTACGTCGCGGTGGGCATCTCCGGCGCGATCCAGCACCGGGCGGGCATGCAGACCTCGAAGACGATCGTGGCCATCAACAAGGACCCCGAGGCCCCGATCTTCGAGCTGGCCGACTTCGGTCTGGTGGGCGACCTGTTCACGGTCGTGCCGCAGCTGACCGAGGAGATCACCAAGCGCAAGGGCTAGCCCCTCGTCCGTACGAAAGGCCCGGTCCCGCGCGGACCGGGCCGTTCGTCGTTCCCGGCGCCGGACGGGTCCGCCAGCCGACCCTAGACTCGCCGACCATGGCCTCCTGGGACCGTCGTACGACGCCGCAACGCACCTCCCAGCAGCAGTCGCTGGTCCGCACGCAGGTCGTGGACGTGATCGGGCCTTTCTCGCCGTGGTGGCGCGCGCGGCTCAAGGCGCTGGGCATCACCGCCACGGCCGCAGGGTCGCTGGAGGGTCTGAGCCGCCTGCCGGCCGCCGGCGAGCGCGACATCTGCCCCGATGGCGACCCGGCAGGGGCGGCTGCGCTGGTCGTGCAGGCGGGGGAGTCCGGGTTCGCGCTGCACGCCCCCGGCCCCGTGCTGCGCAAGGCCTTGGCCAACCGGCTGGTCCGGCCCGGCTCCTACCGCGCGGTCGTCGAAGCGGACACCCGCCCGACCTCCTTCGTGTGGGCGGGGCTGGGCATGCGCTTCCCCATCGCCAGCACCCGCTCGGACCTCGACGTCATCGCGCGGGCCGGCGGGCGGCTGTGGCAGGTCCTCGGCCTGTCCGGTGCCGACGTGGTCGTCAGTGCTCTCCCCGCCGCCGCCACGGCCGCGGAGCAGGCCCTGACGCTGGGCGCGCTCGGTGCGGGCTCGCCGCTGCTGCGGGCCGGCGACGAGGTCGAAGCGGTCGCCGAGTCGTTGCGGCTCGTGCCCGCCACGGTGCTGGCCCTCGCCTCGGCCAGCGCCAGTGCGGTCGTCGAGGAGCTGGTCGCGGCCGGAGCGCCCCTGGCGTCGGTGCGCACCGTGTTGCTGGTCGGCGCGCCGTACGACGACGAGCGGGCCGGGGTCCGCGCCGCACTCACCCGCGCGGGGCTGCCGGAGAGCTGTCTGCTGCTGGCGGTACACGTCCCTGATGGGCATCGGCTGATGTGGGCCGAGTGCCGGGAGTCGGCCGGGCGCTCGGGCCTGCACACCTACCCCGACCTCGAGCTCGTGCAGCTGGTCGACCCGGAGACGGGCGAGACCGGCACGGGCGACGGGCCCAGCGAGGTCGTGCTGACCCAGCTCGGCCTGCGCGGCAGCGCGCTGGTGCGCTGGCGCACCGGTGACGTCGCCGACGCGGTCCAGGACGGTGCCTGCAGCGGTTGCGGGCGCACCGTGCCCAGGGTCGTCGGGCTGCGGGCCGGCGCGCTGGTGCCGCTGCAGCAGCTGCGGACCGGAACCCGCGCGGTCGACGTACGCGGGATCGCCGGTGCTCTCGTCGGGCGGGCCGATCTCGTCGACTGGCGGATCGTGCTCGGGCCCTCTG
>JANPHZ010000288.1:0-11743 GCA_031424715.1 Frankiaceae bacterium | reverse complement strand
GGGGTGATCGGCCGACGGTCCCGGGAAGACTCCGGGCCGAAGGTCGGTGAGGTCGACCGCCGTCGGGCTGTACGGCGCGAGCAACGGCGCGAACACCGCGACCAGGACGAAGATCGACACCAGCACGGCCCCGACGATCGCGGTCGGGCTGCGCCGGAGCCGGCGCAAGGCGTCGCGCGACAGGCTTCCGCCGGCGTCCTCGGCCTGCTCCAGCGCGGCCGTCGCCTCGACCAAGCTCACGACGTACGCACGCGTGGGTCGATGAGCCCGTAGGACAGGTCGACGAGCAGGTTGACGACGACGAAGACGACGGCCAGGAACAAGATGCCTCCCTGGATCACGGGGAAGTCGCGGGTGAAGACGGCTTGGGCCATGAACGAGCCGATCCCGCCGAAGGCGAAGACGGTCTCGGTCAGGATCGCGCCGGACAGCAGCAGGCCGGTCTGCAGCCCGACGATCGTGACGACGGGCAGCAGCGCGTTGCGCAGAATGTGCCGGCGGGTCACCACCGGACGGGTCATCCCCTTGGCCTCGGCCGTGCGCACGTAGTCCTCGTTGCTGACCTCTTGCACCGCGGCGCGGGTGATCCGGGTGATGAAGGCGAGCGGGATCGTGCCGAGCGCGATCCCGGGCAGGACCAGGTGCTTGAGGGCGTCCCACGACGCGCCGAGGTCACCGGTGAGCAGGCCGTCGAGGACGAAGAAGCCGGTCGGGTGCTCGGTCGTCAGCGTGACGTCCTGCCGGCCCGAGCTCGGCAGCCAGCCCAGCCGGACCGCGAAGACGTACTTCAGCAGGAACCCCAGCGCGAAGACCGGGATGGCGATGCCGAGCAGGGAACCCACGGTCGAAAGGTTGTCGATCCAGCTGCCCGGTCTTCGCCCGGCCACGAACCCCAGCGGGATCCCCAGCAGCACGGCAAAGACGATCGCGGTGAACGCGAGCTCGACCGTCGCCGGGAAGCGCCGACCGATCTCCTCCGACACCGGCTGCTGGGTCTGGATCGAAGCGCCGAAGTCACCCTGGACGACCGAGGAGATGTAGGTCGTGTACTGCGCGTAAAGCGGCCGGTCCAAGCCGTACGCCGCCCGCACCTGCGCGGTCCGTTCCGGTGTCGCTCGTTCCCCCAGGAGGGCGGTCTCCGGTCCGCCGGGCAGGGCCCGGACGAACAGGAACACCAGGATCGACAAGCCGAACAGGATCGGGATCAGCAGGAGCAGGCGGCGTACGGCGAAGGACAGCAAGCGCAGGTCAGCCCTTCAGCGAGACCTTGGAGAAGTCCTCGATGCTCACCGGGCTGGGCACGTAGCCCGAGATGCCCTCAGCGAACGCGAGCGACGGCTTGGTGTGCACGTAGGGCACGCCAGGCACGAACTCCATAATCTTGTCGTTCACGGCCTTGTAGAGGTCGGTCCGCTTGCCCTCATCGGGCTCCTGGCGGGCGGCCTCGAGGTCGGTGTAGATGCTGTTCTCCAGCGGTCCCCACGCCTTCTGCTTGGTGCGGAAGAACGTGCCGACGAAGTTGTCGGGGTCACCGAAGTCACCGGTCCAACCGAGCAGGCGCATCCCGGTCTGACCGGAGTCGACCGCCGCGAGGTACTCCGGGTTCCACGGTGCGGACTTCGGCACCACGGTGAAGCCGGCGGCCTTGAGGTCGGCGGAGAAGGCCTGGAAGTTGGCCGACGGGTCCGGCATGTACGGACGGCTGACGCCCGTGGGGTACCAGAACTCCAGCGTCGGGTTGACGACACCGGAGTCCTTGATGAGCTGCTTGGCCTTCTCGACGTCGTACGGGTACTCCGTCACGTTGTCGGAGTAGCCGAACAGCTCCGGCGGCATGAACTCCTTCGCCACCTCGGCGCCCGGCGGGTACTTCGCCTTCACCAGCGCGTCGCGGTTGAGCGCGTGCGCGATGGCCTGCCGGATCTTGACGTTGTCGAACGGCTTCTTGGCCGTGTTGAAGCCGACGTAGCCGACGTTGAAGGCGGGCCGCTCCAGGATCTGGAACCCGGCTCCCTTCAGCGCGGTCAGGTCAGCCGGGTCCACGAGGTCGTAGCCCTGGATCTCCTTGGCCTGCAGCGCCTGTCGGCGCGCCGGACCGTCCGCGATCGGGCGGAAGATGACCTTGTCCAACAGGGCCTTGTCACCCCAGTAGCTGTCGTTGCGGGCGAGGACGAGCCGGTTGTTGGGCTCGTAGGTCTCGAGCGTGAACGGGCCGGTGCCGACCGGGTTCTTCGTGCCGAAGGTCCCGTCGAACCGCGGGTCCTCACCGGTGCCGCTGACCTTGTCGGCGCCGTACTTGGTCAGCGCCTCCGGGCTCGCGATCGAGAAGGACGCGAGGGCCAGGCCGGATAGGAACGACGCCGAGGCCGACGTCAGCTCGATGACCGCCTTGCCGTCCTCACCTGCGGTGCAGCTCTTGTAGAGGCTCGGAGCCAGCGCCGCGTCCTCGTTCTTGGCGTAGCCGGAGAAGACCGTCTGCCAGTAGTAGGACACCGAGGCGCTCTGCTGGACGCCTTTGAAGTTGTACCAACGGTCGAAGTTGAAGCAGACCGCCTTCGCGTCGAACGCCGTGCCGTCGTGGAACTTCACGCCGTCGCGAAGCGTGAAGGTCCAGGTCTTGCCGTCGTTGCTCGGCTCGTACGCCGTCGCGAGCAGCGGCTCGATGTCGGTGCCGCCGGCCTTGGTCGTGACGAGCGTCTCGAAGAGCTGGCGGATGACGCGCAGCGACTCGCCGTCGCTGACGTAGGCGCCGTCCATGCTGACCGGGTCGGCCGAGGTGCCGAACACCAGGGTGCCGCCCTTCTTACCGGCCGCGTCACCGGTGGCGTCGCCACCCGTGCTGCTGCCGCCACAGGCGGTGACCCCGGCCAGGGTCAGCGTCAGTCCCAGGGCGAGCGCGCCCCGTCGTCGAAGCTTGTGCATCGAGCCTCCTGCTCACACCACTGACGCCCGGCGGGCGACACGTGCTGCGAACCTAATGGGACGTTCGACGCAGACGGCGACGAGCCGGGGCACGATCCGGCAACGAAAGCGGGTCAGTCGACCTGCGCCGGGGCGGGGATGGGCAGGGCCGCTCTCGGGTCGTTGCGGGTCTTGCGCAGCGACAGGACGACGGTGATGACGAGGACTCCGACGATGACGCCGAGCGAGGTGAAGGTCCCGATGTCGGGCGCCCAGTCCTTGCCCCACGGGTACTCGTGCGCCGCGTGCAGCACGAGCTTGACCCCGATGAAGCCGAGGATCACGGCCAGGCCCTTGGACAGGTAGACGAGCCGGTCGAGCAGGCCGTCGAGCAGGAAGTAGAGCTGGCGCAGGCCCATCAGGGCAAAGGCGTTGGCGGTGAAGACGATGTAGGGCTCCTCGGTGAGCCCGAAGATCGCCGGAATGCTGTCGAGGGCGAACAGCAGATCGGTCGAGCCGATCGCGATCATCACCAGCAGCATCGGCGTGACGACCCGCTTGCCGTCCACCCGCGTGACGACCTTCGCGCCGTCGTACTCCTTGGTCGTCGGCAGGACCCGCTCCATGAGCTGGACGAGCTTGTTCTCGGTGTCGTGCTCGTCCTCCTTGGTCGTCGCCAGCTTGTACGCCGTGTAGATCAGGAACGCGCCGAAGACGAAGAACGTGAAGACGAACCGCTCGATCGCGGCAGCGCCCACGGCGATGAAGATGCCGCGCAGCACTAGGGCGAGCGCGATGCCGAAGAGCAGCACCTTGTGCTGGTAGGCCGCCGGCACCTTGAAGCTCGCCATGATGATGACGAAGACGAACAGGTTGTCGACGGACAGGGAGTACTCCGTGATGTACCCCGCGAAGAACTCCGCACCGGACTGGCTGCCGCCCAGCACGGTCAGCCCGATCCCGAAGGCCACCGCCAGACCGACATAGAAGAGCACCCAGCGGGTGGCCTCCCGGGTGGAGATGACGTGCGGGCCCTTGCGCTTGGCGACCCAGAAGTCGTAGCCGAGCAGCAGCAGCAGTCCGCCGATCGTGGCGAACCAGACGTAGGGATGGATGTCGAGCACGGGGAATCTCCTCCGGTGGGCATCGTGGGCCTACCGGAGGTCTCTCCCGCCCGGCCTCGGGGGCCTGGACCGGCGCGCCGGGCCCCCGAGTGCGGGGGCCGTGCTGACGACGCGGACGCAACGTGGGGATACTCCCCTCCGACCTGCTCAGGCTACCCGTCCCGACCATCGACGTCGTTGCGGACAGGTCGCCATCCTGCTTGGCTGCCTCCGTGAGTCACCCATGAGCGCGACCGACGATGAGGCACGTGCCTTCGCGAAGACCTTCGGCGAGTTCCTGAACTGGGTGCACTCCGGCGCGGCGCAGGGCCAGGCGAACAACGAGGTCGTGCGCCTCGTTCACGACTGGCTCGGCTCGGAAGGCCTCACCCACTCCGTCGTACGACGCGAGCTTCCCACCTTCGAGCACGCAAACCTGCAGGTGGCTTTGGACGCATGGTCCGCGGGGCCCGGGCGGACGATCGCCGTCCACGGGCTCGCCCAGCCTCGACACTTCGGCCCGCTGTCGCTGCAGACGTTGCTGCACGGGGACGGACTCCCCCCGGTACGCCTTTCAGCGCCGGACCTGGTCGACCTTGCCGTCGGTCCGGACCGCACCCTTGCCTGCCTCCGGCTGGGGCTGCTGCTGGTGGACGACGAACGGGGCCGCTGCGTCCTGCTCGTTCGTGGCCCCGACCCGCGAGAGAACGAGGGCCTGTCGCTCGAGGTGGCGGGCCTGCCGACGGCGCAGGCCCAGTCGCTGCTGCGGGAGCTCGACGCCCTCCGCTCGCGCCTGAACATCTACCGCGGCCAGCTCCTCGAGCTCGAGATGGGCAACGGCGGCGTCCAGGTTCGCTTCCCCCGGCTGCCGCCGACCACCCGCGACGACGTCGTCCTGCCCGAAGCCGTCCTGCGTCGGGTGGAACGGCACAGCCTGGACATGGCGCAGCGGCGCACCGAGCTGCGCGCTGCGGGCCAGCACCTCAAGCGGGGGCTCCTGCTCTACGGGCCGCCGGGCACCGGCAAGACACACACGGTTCGCTACCTGGTCCAAGCGCTGGCCGGCACGACCGTGCTGCTCCTGTCCGGCAGATCCCTGCACCTGGTAGGCGCGGTGACGGCACTCGCCCGCGACCTTCAGCCCGCTGCCCTCGTCCTCGAGGACGTCGACCTCGTCGCCGAGGACAGGGCCTTCGGGCCAGGCCCAGCACCTGTGCTGTTCGAGCTGCTTGACGCTATGGACGGCGCCGCCGAAGACGCCGACCTGCTCTTCCTGCTCACCACCAACCGCGCCGACCTGTTGGAGCCCGCACTCGCCGCCCGGCCCGGGCGGGTCGACGTCGCCGTCGAGATCGGACTGCCCGATGCCGCGGCTCGCGAGCGACTGCTCGGGGTCTACGCCCGCGGCGTGCCCCTGTCGTTGTCGGACGAGGAGCGGGCGCTGGTCGTCGAGCGGATGGACGGCGTCACCGCCTCCTTCGTGAAGGAGCTACTGCGCAGGTCGGTGCTGGAGTCGCTCACCGAGACGCCCGGACCGCTCGAGGCCGTAACGGGGGCGCACGTCCTGCGCGCCTTGGACGACCTTCTTGACAGCGCCCAGTCAGTGACCCGAGCGCTGCTGGGCGTACCCGCGGACCAGAGCGGACCGGCCTCGGGTCCACCGCTCGCCGGCGGACGCGGGGCGCACGGTCACGGGGGTTGGTTCGCTTACGGCGCCGAGCCTGGTCGCATGCCCAAGGGGTACACCTCCACCTTCGACGTCACGTACGACGACGAGCCCTAACGGACACCTGCGGCGTCCATGCCGCGCAGCTCCTTCTTGAGCTCGCCGACCTCGTCGCGCAGCCGCGCGGCGAGCTCGAAGTGCAGCTCCCGAGCCGCCTCGTGCATCTGGTCCTGCAGCTGCTGGATGAGCTGAGCGAGCTCGGCCCGGGGCATCCCGGCCAGCTCCTTGGCGTGGGTGCCCGCCTTGCGGCTGGACATCCCCGGCACGGGCGCCTTGCCCCGCGACTGCGCGCGTCCGGAGCCCCCGACCAGCTCGGGGTCCTCCCGCACGATGCTGTCGAGGATGTCGGCGATCTTCTTGCGCAGCGGCTGCGGGTCGACGCCCATCTCGAGGTTGTAGGCGATCTGCTTGTCCCGGCGGCGGGTCGTCTCGTCGATCGCCTTGGCCATCGACGGGGTGATGCTGTCGGCGTACATGTGCACCTGGCCGCTGACGTTGCGCGCTGCGCGACCGATGGTCTGGATCAGGCTGGTCCCGCTGCGCAGGAAGCCCTCCTTGTCGGCGTCGAGGATCGCGACGAGCGACACCTCGGGCAGGTCGAGGCCCTCGCGCAGCAGGTTGATGCCGACGAGAACGTCGTAGTGCCCCTGCCGCAGCTCCTTGAGCAGCTCGATGCGGCGGATGGTGTCGACCTCGGAGTGCAGATAGCGCACCCGGATGCCGAGCTCGAGCAGGTAGTCGGTCAGGTCCTCCGACATCTTCTTCGTCAGCGTCGTGACCAGCACGCGCTCATCGCGCTCTGCCCGCTCGCGGATCTCGCCGATGAGGTCATCGATCTGGCCCTTGGTGGGCTTGACCACGATCTCGGGGTCGACCAGGCCGGTCGGCCGGATGACCTGCTCCACCACGTCGCGGCGGACCCGGCTGAGCTCGTAGGCACCGGGCGTGGCCGAGAGGTAGACGGTCTGGCCGGTGCGCTCGAGGAACTCCTCCCACTTGAGCGGCCGGTTGTCCATCGCGCTCGGCAGCCGGAAGCCGTGGTCGACCAGCGTCGTCTTGCGGCTGCGGTCGCCTTCGTACATCGCGCCGATCTGCGGGACGGTCACGTGCGACTCGTCGAGGACCAGCAGGAAGTCCTCGGGGAAGTAGTCGAGCAGCGTGTGCGGCGCGGTGCCCGCGGAGCGCCCGTCGATGTGCCGGCTGTAGTTCTCGATGCCGTTGCAGAACCCGACCTGGCGCATCATCTCGATGTCGTACGTCGTGCGCATCCGCAGCCGCTGAGCCTCGAGCAGCTTGCCCTGCCGCTCCATCTCCGCGAGCCGGTCGGTCAGTTCGAGCTCGATGCCGGCGATGGCCCGCTCCATCCGCTCCGGCCCGGCGACGTAGTGGGTCGCGGGAAAGACGAAGACCTCCTCGTGCTCCTCCACCACCTCACCGGTCAGCGGGTGCAACGTCATGACCCGTTCGATCTCGTCGCCGAACATCTCGACCCGGACCGCGAGCTCTTCGTAGACCGGGAACACCTCGACCGTGTCCCCGCGCACGCGGAAGGTGCCGCGGGTGAAGGCGAGGTCGTTGCGGGTGTACTGCACGTCGACGAGCTTGCGCAGCAGCAGGTCGCGCTCGATCGTGTCACCGACCCGCAGCTTGACCATCCGGTCGACGTACTCCTGCGGGGTGCCAAGGCCGTAGATGCAGCTCACGCTGGCCACGACGATGACGTCCCGACGGGTCAGCAGGCTCATGGTGGCGGAGTGCCGGAGCCGCTCGACCTCCTCGTTGATCGAGGAGTCCTTCTCGATATAGGTGTCGGTCTGCGGGACGTAGGCCTCAGGCTGGTAGTAGTCGTAGTAGCTCACGAAGTACTCGACAGCGTTGTGCGGCAGGAGCTCGCGGAACTCGTTGGCCAGCTGGGCGGCGAGGGTCTTGTTGGGCGCCATCACCAACGTGGGGCGCTGCACCCGCTCGACGAGCCAGGCGGTCGTCGCGCTCTTGCCGGTGCCTGTCGCGCCCAGCAGCACGACGTCAGGCTTGCCGTCCACGAGCCGCTTCTCGATCTCATCGATCGCCGCCGGCTGGTCACCGGCCGGCTGGAAGTCCGAGACCACCTCGAAGCGGCGGGTGCTCCGGCGCAGGTCGGTCGCGAGCCGTTCGACGATGGGTGTGGCGCCGTGGGGCGGCAACGTGGTGCTCACCCGGTCAGGCTACGTCCGGGTACGGACACTCTCAGCCCGTCGACAGCGGCTTTCCCGGGTGCCAGCCACTGCGCCCGGCCTTGGGACTGATGGGCGCGAGCGACGGCCCGGCGGACGGGCTGAAGTGCTTGCTGGCGCGGCCCAGCGCGCTCCACTGCAGCGCTCCGGTCGTCTGCCACGACCACAGCGACAACGACTGGGCGCCGCCGGCCCGCGCGGCGGCGACGAACGCGTCCACGCTCTTACCGGGAGTCGGGTCGGCCTTGAGGTACGGCGCGTCGAGGCGGCCGTCGTAGCCCTGCCCGACCGGGAAGACCGGCTTGCCCAGCTTGGCGAGCACCTGCATGGAGGTGGCGGTCACGGCCGAGGGAGAGCGGTTGTACCAGTAGGCCATCGGGATGAAGGCGTCGGCGTGCAGGGCGGTGCGGGTGTAGGGGTAGCGGGTCAGTCGCTTCTCGCTGGGCCACGGCACGGTCGCGAGGATGGCGATGCGGTCGGGCAGCGCGGCCCGCAGCGTGCGGTAGTAGCGCTCGATCGACGACCGGGTGGCGTGCGTGCCCTCGGCGAGGGTCTCGATGTCGGGGGCCACGGCCGCCACCCGCGGCACCCCGGGGCGATACCACCTGGCGGCCTTGGCCAGGCGCCGCGCGTCCGCCTCTGGATCAAGCAGCTTGGGGAAGTCCCACGCAATGACCTGGAGGTCGGTGCCCCGGGTTGCCGGCAGGAGCTGGCTCAGCACGGTCTGGCCGATCCAGCCCTTCTTGCTGCTTCCGGTCTGCACGTAGAGGTGGGTCAGGCCGGCAGCTTGGGCCCGCGCGACGACCTGCGGCGCGTGACCGTTCTCGGTCTGGCCCCAGTCGTGGATCCACATCCCGGTGCCCGTCGGGAGGTAGCGCACCGGAGCAACGGCCGGCTCCGGCCGGGGCTTGGTCTGCGCCCGCGGGGCCGGGCGGACGGTGGCCGGTGTGGTAGGCCCGGCGGTGCGCAGGTCAGGAGTGACCGGCTGGGGCGCCACCGTCGTGGCGGGCACCGTCATCCCCGATGCCGCGCGCTGGGGCGCTCCGACGGGCGGCGCAGCGGTGGCTCCGCCGAGCGCCAGCAGCAGGACACCCGCGGCCAGGGCCGCGATGCGGTGGGGTGAGGTGAGGAACGGCACAAACGGACCCTAAGTGCTGTCCCGGATCGACGCGGGCTAAACCGGATTCTCGGGCCGAGTTCGCTCGTGTCGCAGCAACTCGTTCCACAGCTCGTCCACCTGAGCTGTCAGCTCCTCGAGCGTGCCATCGTTGTGCAGGACGTGCGTCGCGGCCGCCAGCTTGGCGGCGAGCGGCGCCTGGGCGTCGATGCGGGCCTGGGCATCAGCCTCGGCCATCCCCCGGTCTTGGCTGAGCCGGGCCCGTTGGGTGGCGGGCTCGGTCGCGACGACCACCACGACGTCGTACAGCCCCTGCAGGCCGTTCTCCACGAGCAGCGGTACGTCGAACACCAGCACCCGGCAGCCAGACCGCTCGGCTGACGCTGCCTGCGCGGCGGTCTCCGCGGCGACGAGCGGGTGCACGATCGCATTGAGCCGGGACAGCTCAGCAGGGTTGGAGAACACCCGCTGTCCGAGGGCCGGGCGGTCCAACGAGCCGTTGGGAAGTAGGACCTGGTCCCCGAACGCCTCACGCACTGCGGCCAGCCCGGGCGTGCCCGGAGCCACGACCTCGCGCGCGATCAGGTCGGCGTCGATCACCGTCGCGCCGCGCCGGGCCAGGAGCGCGCTCACGGTCGACTTGCCCGAGCCGATACCGCCCGTGAGCCCGACGCGCAGCATGCCCGCACGCTATCCCCCACCTCGGCGCCCGTGATGCCCTGGTCCGGCCCGGGATGGACGTGGTCCTAAAGGGCCAACTTTGGTGAAAGCCGACCGTTTCGGTTGCGTGTCTGAGTAGCGTCCGACCCATCGCCACCCCCTGTGAAACGGAGCACCCATGACCTCGCGCCTGAGCTCGCGCCCCTTGGCCCTGATCGGCGCGGGGCTCGCTGCTTCGCTCAGCCTCGCCGGCTGCGGTGGATCGTCCGCCGCCCCCACCACGGGCAGCTCGGCTCCGCCCGCCGGAAGTTCCCCCGGCACGACGACGCCCGACGGCGACCTGAACTACGCGGGCACCCTGCGCGAGCCCGACGCCACCGCGCGACCGATCGCCAAGGACAAGAAGGTCGTCATCATCTCGGCCGGCCAGGCCTCGATCTCCTCCTCTGTCCCGGTCGGCGCAGCCGAGGAGGCCGCCAAGGCCGCCGGCTGGAAGACCGAGGTCTACGACAGCCAGCTCAACCCGGCGAACAACGCCGGCCTCGTCCGCCAGGCCATCGCCTCCGGAGCCGACGGCATCATCCTGCAAGCCATCGACTGCCCCGGCGTCAAGGGCCCGCTGCAGGACGCGAAGGCCAAGGGCATCCAGGTCGTCGGCATCTACTCCTTCGACTGCAACGACCCGCTGTTTAAGGGCAGCGACCCGGCCCTGTTCAGCGCCGCCATCAACTACGGCAAGGATGCGCAGGCAGGCATCGGCGACTTCACCAAGAAGTACGGCGCCGACCAGGCCAAGGCCGTCATCGCCGCGACCGGCGGCAAGGCCAAGGTCATCTTCTTCAACTCGCCGACCGTCACGGTCTTGAACTACACGGGCCAGGGCTTCAAGGACGAGATCAAGAAGTGCAGCGGCTGCGAGATCGTCGCCGAGGTCGAGTTCGCCGGTGCCGAGCTCGGCCCGAACCTGCAGCAGAAGGCCACCTCGGCGCTGCTGCAGAACCCTGACGCCAACGTGGTGAAGAGCCCCTACACCTCCGCCACGCTGCTGGGCATCGCGCCCGCCGTGGTGCAGTCCGGCCGCGCCAGCAAGATCTACGTCATGGGCGGTGAGGGGTTCGCGCCCGAGCTCGACCTGCTGCGCGCCAACCAGGGCGTCGACGCCGTCAACATCGCCCCGTCCGACTGGACCGGCTGGGCCGCCGTCGACACCATGAACAGCCTGTTCACCAACAAGCCCGTCGCCGACTCCGGGCTGGGCTGGCAGCTCGTCGACAAGAACAACAACCTCCCTGCCTCCGGCCCGTTCGTGCCGAAGGTGGACTTCAAGGCCGCGTACAAGAAGGCCTGGGGCATCTGATGACGGCCCCCGCATCCCCCATGACCTCGGTGCTGCGGGTGTCCAACCTGTCCAAGGCCTACAACGGCGTGCTCGCCCTGGACGGGGTCGATCTCGACATCCGTCCGGGCGAGGTGCACGCGCTGCTCGGCGGGAACGGCTCTGGCAAGAGCACGCTCATCAAGGTGCTCGCCGGTGTCGTCGACGCCGAGCCCGGTGCGGTGATGCACCTGGCCGGTCGAGGTGGCGAGGAAGAGGTCAGCCTGGGCGGCTGGACCAGCGACAAGGCGTACGCCGCTGGCCTGCGCTTCGTGCACCAGCAGCCGGCCGTGTTCTCCGACCTGTCGATCGCGGAGAACATCGCCTTCGGGACAACGTTCCCGAAGGGCCGCACCGGCAAGATCGACTGGAAGGCGCTGAACCAGCGCACGGCCGAGCTGCTCGAGCTGTTCCACGTCGACGCCGCGCCCACCACGCCGCTCGGACAACTCCGCGCCGCCGACCGCACCCGGGTCGCGATCATCCGTGCCGTCCAGGACCGCGAGGGCGCCGACAGCGGCGTTCTCGTCCTGGACGAGCCGACGGCCGCACTGCCCGACTCCGAGGTGCAGCTGCTGCTCGAGAGCCTGCGCCGCTACGCCGCCAACGGCCAGACCATCCTCTACATCAGCCATCGGCTGGACGAGG
>JANPHZ010000287.1:0-5001 GCA_031424715.1 Frankiaceae bacterium | reverse complement strand
GGCAACACAACCGTCAGCGTCAGCTGTGCGACGTACGACGGCTCGGCTGCGGACGCCGTCCTCACGCTGATCCGCGTCGGCGCAATCCGCTGATGCCCGAGCCAAGTCGGCCGCGCCGCGGACGGCACCTGATCTCTCACCACGAAGGAGAAGCACTGCCATGCCTGAGATTCCCAACCTGATTGAGCTCCCGCCCGACCTGCTCGCAATCCTCGCGGACGGCCCCGGTGGCGGCCTGACACAGTCCGGCGGCATGCTGAAGCTCGTCACGCTCGTGCAGCTGAAGTGCATCGAGACCGAGGACACGACCGGCGCCGATGAGACCTACCTGTCGATCTACCTGAACAAGCTCCACGAGATGGCGGACAGCGCGGTGCTGGGTGCGCTGCAGGAGGTCACGGCAATGCTGGCGTTCGGGAACCTCCTGCTGAACCTGCCGACTGAGGCGAGCCCACTCCCCTGGGGTTGGCGGAAGGACGGGGATCCCACCTTGAACAACGGCCAGCAGTGGGAGATCGGGCTGACGTTCCCACTCCTGCCAACGGTCGGGCTGGTCGTGCGTTGCCACGACGAAGACGGTGACTTTCCGGGCGACGCCGCGGACTTGCTCGGGCGGCTGGAGGTGGCTCCCGAGACGCCCGCGGGACGGCACACGGGCAGCTTCCTCGAGGATGACGCGCACTACGAGCTGACGTACGACGTCGTAGAGGTGACGCTGGCGGCATCACCTCAGGCACCGGCTCCGGAGCAGTTCGACCCGCTGCAGCCCTTGCAGAAGGCTCTGCAGGAGGTTGCCGCTCCCGTCTTAGTGGCGGCGCCGGATCTGCTCGCTGGTACCGCGATGCTCACCTGGCTTGTTGTACCTGGAGCCCGGGACTACGAGATCTGGCGTGACGGGGTTGCCCTCGCCACGGTTGCGGGCGACCAGCGCACTTACGAGGACCGCGATGTGGTCGCGGGCTCGAAGTACGTCTACAAGATGCGGGCTGGCAGCAGGATCGGCTGGGGTGAGTTCTCGAACGAGCAACTCGTGGCGCTGCTTCCGGATGTGACTGTGCCGACCGGTCCGATCCCGCCGATCATCGGCGGATCTCGCATCTCGCGCGGACTGAATGACGCAGCAGCGGAGCGCGTGGGCCCCGGAGTCGGTGGAGTCCGCTGAGCCGGGTCGACGCCATCCGCTGAGAGCCCGACGTCCTAGCCGGGCCTGAGGTCACCAACAAGCGAGGGGACCAGAAGGGCCGCCCCACACTGGGGCGGCCCTTCTGCGTAAGTACAGTCGACCGATGGTGCGGATCAGCGTGCTCGGCCCGCTCCTGGTGGAGGTGGACGGGCAGTCGGTTGCGCTGCCCCGCGGCCGGCAGCGCCTCGTACTGGCGGCGCTCGCGCTCGCGGGCGGGGACGTCGTCTCCACCGACAAACTGGTGGATGCCGTGTGGGACGGCTCGGCACCGGAGAACGCGGTGGCAACCCTGCAGGTGCACATATCCCACCTGCGGGGTGCGCTGCGAGCGGCGGGCACCGGCGACGTCATAGCCACCCGGTCCCCGGGCTATGTCCTCACTGGTGCTGCGGAGGTGGACGCTGTCCTTTTCGAGCAGGAGGTCGCCGAGGGCCGAAATGCGCGTCGTGCCGGGCGCACCGCTGACGCAGCGGCGCTGCTGGCGAGAGCGCTAGCCCGTTGGCGGGGCGAGGTGCTCACCGATGTGGACGCCGACTTCGTGCGGCCCCAGCGCGCCAGGCTGGACGAGCTTCGACGGGTCGCCCTCGAGGAGCGGATCGAAGCGGACCTCGAACTGGGCCGGCACGTCGAGGTGGCGTCCTGGCTGCCGGCGGTAGCTCGCGAGCTACGCCACCAAGAGCGCCTCCACGGACTGCTCGCGCTGGCCCAGTACAGATCCGGCCGTCAAGCCGACGCCTTGACGACGGTCCGGGACCTGGGTCGCACGCTGGAAGACGATCTGGGCCTTGACCTGTCACCGGATCTCCGGCGCCTCGAGCACGCCGTACTGGAGCAGTCGGCAACACTCGATTGGATCCCTCAGCCCGAGCTCCCAGGCTCGACCCTGATCGGTCGAGAAGCCGCGATGCAGACCCTCATGGCGATGCTGACCCGGCCGGGCATCGTGACGATCGTCGGCCCGGGCGGAATGGGCAAGACGCGGTTGGCAGCCGAGGTGGCGCACGGTGCGCCCATGGTCGAGCTGGGATCCGTGGGCTCCCGTGTGCTCGAGGCCATCGCTATCGCGCTCGACGTCGGCGACCACCCCGCGCGGCCGATCACGGAAGCCGTCGCCGCCGCGCTACCCCCGCTCGTGGTCATCGACAACTGCGAGCACGTCCTGCTCGAATCGAGGGAGGTCCTTGCTGCACTGGCAGCGCAAGCACCGGCAACCACCTTCCTGGTGACGAGTCGGGAGCCCCTCAACATCGAGGGCGAGCAAGTACACGAGCTGGCAGCGCTCAATGCCTCAGACTCCGTCGACCTCTTCCTCGACCGGGCCAGACCACTGCGACCGTCGGTCACCCCGTCGCCCGCCGTGTCAACGATCTGCGAGGCGCTCGAAGGCCTTCCACTGGCCATTGAGCTGGCCGCGGCGCGCATGGACATCTTGGAGCCTGAGCAGGTGGCGGCGCGCCTGGGCGACAGCCTCAGTCTGCTCACCGGCGGCAGTGCTCCCGCACCCTCCCGGCATCGGACGCTGCGGGCAACGTTCGCCTGGAGCCATGCTCTGCTGAGCTCGGCGGAGCAGGACCTGTTCCGCCGCCTGGCCGTCCTTCCTGGTGCCTGGTCGCTGGAAGACGCGGAAGACGTCGTTGGCGCACCTGTGGTGGATGTGCTCGCCGGACTAGTTCGCTCATCGCTGGTCGGAGTCGACCGGACCGGCACCACGACCCGCTTCCGGCTGGCCATGCCGGTAAGGCAGTTCGCCAGCGAGCTTCTCGAGGCGGCCGGCGAAGCGACTCAAACCAACGCGCGGCTGCTCGCCGCCATGCTTCGGGCCTCGCCGGATCGCTCGTACGAGGCCATGCGAGCCGCCCTCGCGTGGTCGGTCGGCCCTGGAGGGGACCCGGCCGGCGGACTCGCGCTCTGTCAGCGGCTGGTCGACCACTGGTTCGTCCGAGGCGCCCTCGCCGAGGGACGAGCATGGTGTGCTGCCGCCCTCACTGCGGGCGAGACCGCCGCGCTTGACGTCGCGACGCTCCACCTCGGAGCGGGCAACCTCGCCCAGGCGGCAGGCGATTTCGCAGGAGCCGGCAAGCACTTCGAAGCCGCAGCAATGAGCAGTGACAACCCAACCCGGGTCCGCGGCCGCTTCGGGCTGGCCAACCTTGCCCTCCTCACCGGACAACCCGATGCGCTAGAACAACTGGAAGTCTCTGCAGCGCTGGCCCGTGAAATCGGCGACGACGACCTGCTGATGCGTTGCTTGAACGGTCTCGGTGTCGCAGCACGACGAGCCGGTGACGTCGAGCGCGCCCGAACCGCTGGCGAGGACGCACTGCGCGCAGCCCGACGGCTCGGCGACCGCACCGCGACAGCGACTGGCCTGATCAATCTCGCCAACCTGCTCCAGGCCATCGGTCGGGTCGACGACGCACGCGATCGGTTAGAGGAAGCACTGCGTGTTGCCCGCGAGGACGACTTCGCCCGGGGGGTTGCAGGAGCACTCGGCAGCCTGGCCGCATCGGCCACCGACCCGGCCGCTGCACGCGGGTACTTCGAGGAGAGCCTGCGCGTAGCGAGTGCGGCCGGCGACCGACCCGTCATGGCGGTGACGATGGCCAACCTCGGTGTCCTGCAAGCGCGGGAGGGCGACGCCTCGACCGCCCGTCAGACGTTCGAGCAATATCGAGCCCTCTCCGAGCAGATGGGCGATCCACGAGGCGTTGCCTTCGCCGCGCAGTCGCTGGCGGAGCTGGCCTGTCGCGCCGACGATGCGGGTGCCGCCATCCGCTTTCTTCGAGAGTCGCTTGCGCTGCGCGTTGAGGTCGGGGATGAGGATCGCATCGCCGAATGCCTCGAGCTGGCCGGCCTGGTGCTGCCCGGCGCCGATGCAGTCAGGGCGCTGGCGTCAGCCGATACGAGCCGCGCACGCACCGGCCTGGTCCGTGATGAAGATGCAGCCCGCACCTGGGATGACGCCATCGCGGCCACCCGCGCCCACCTTTCGACGCAGCAGTTTGAGGACGCATGGGCGAGCGGGTCACTGCTGCCCCCGGCGGAAGTGGCTCAGTCCCTGCTGGCCACCACCGCCCTCCACCCGGCGCTTAGGTAGGCCCCCAACCCCTCAGTCAGTCGCTCGTTGATCCAGATCTCTTCGACGGTCGGGTCGTCGAGGTGGCGCTGCAGCGGACCGAAGCCGGCGACCGCGTCGTAAACCGTCCGGGCGGCTCGGGCGGTGTCTGCAAGTGGCGGCAAGGTCGAGGTGAGCGCCCGCTCGTCGTAGTCGGCGACGACCTCGTCGACGAGTCGTCGTACGGCGAGGCGGTCCTCGATCGGGTCAAGGCCGCGGCGGCGGACGAGCTCACGGACCTCCGCCTTGACCGCCTCGACTCCGCTCACGGGCGCAGGCTAGAGCCCAACCTGTGGGCGCACCAGGGGGGTTGTGGACAACCTCATGAGGGGCGGTGGGCGTTCGCGCGGTGGGCTACGCGCGTGACACATGATGACGAGTAGAGCAACTCGGCGCCTTCACCGTCGACCACGAGACAGCAGGGCCCCGCTGGGCGCATCAGAACCATGCGCCCGGCGTCGGCCCAGCCAGATCCTGGTGCCGGCGCACGAGAGTGGCCGGGCCAGCCCGGTGGGCGTCCGGGAGCGAGCTACCCGTCCCGAGAGTGAGAACTTCTCTCACGTAAATCCTCGGGCTCAGAAGATCGCTACGTCGCGGACATTGCTGCGACCTGGCGCGTTCTGCGCGTCCCTGCCGGTCTTAAGGACGAACTTCTCGCGGCCGGAGAAGCTCCCACCGAACGTCAAGGTCACCGCGTGCTCGC
>JANPHZ010000286.1:0-3492 GCA_031424715.1 Frankiaceae bacterium | reverse complement strand
CGTCGACATCGAAGACCTCGTCGGCAACGTGTCCTTCGGCAACGTCTGGGGGCTGCTCGTCGACGGCAAGTTCAACCCCGGCCTGCCGCCGGCCGAGCCGTTCCCGCTCCCGGTGCACTCCGGCGACATCCGCGTCGACGTGCAGTCGGCGATCGCGATGCTCGCGCCGGCCTGGGGTCTGCAGCAGATGCTCGACATCGACGTCGACCAGATCCGCGACGACCTCGCCCGCACCTCGGTGATGGCGATGGCCTTCGTCGCGCAGTCGGCGCGCGGTCTTGGCCGGCCGATGGTCCCGCAGCGCGAGGTGGACAAGGCGAGCACCATCGTCGAGCGCTTCATGATCCGCTGGAAGGGCGAGCCCGACCCGGCGCACACCAAGGCCGTCGACGCCTACTTCGTCTCGGCCGCCGAGCACGGCATGAACGCCTCGACCTTCACTGCCCGGGTGATCGCCTCCACCGGGGCCGACGCGGCCGCGTCGATCTCCGGCGCCATCGGCGCGCTGTCCGGACCGCTGCACGGCGGGGCGCCGTCGCGGGTGCTGACGATGCTCGACGAGGTCGAGAAGGCAGACAACCCGCGCAAGTACGTCAAGGACCTCATGGACCGCGGTGAGCGCCTGATGGGCTTCGGGCACCGCGTCTACCGCGCGGAGGACCCCCGCGCCCGGGTCCTTCGTCGTACGGCGAAGGAGCTCGGTTCGACCCGCTACGAGGTCGCCGAGGCTCTGGAGGAGGCGGCGATCGCCGAGCTCACCGAGCGCTACCCCGACCGGCCGCTGCGCACCAACGTGGAGTTCTGGTCGGCCGTCGTCCTCGACTTCGCCGAGGTCCCGGCGCACATGTTCACCTCGATGTTCACCTGCGCGCGCACGGCCGGCTGGTCGGCCCACATCCTCGAGCAGAAGAAGCTCAACAAGCTGATCCGCCCGTCGGCGAAGTACGTCGGGCCCGGGCCCCGGCCCGTCTCGGCCGTCCCGTCCGACACCCTGCCGGCTGGGAACCAGGTCTAGATGCTGCAGATCCCTGCCGCGCTGCTCCCCGCCGACGGGCGCTTCGGCGCCGGGCCATCCAAGGTCCGCGAGGCCCAGCTGGACGCGCTCGTCGCGGCCGGTCGCAGCTATCTCGGCACGTCGCACCGGCAGGCCCCCGTCCGGGACGTCGTGGGCCGGCTGCGCAGCGGCCTGGCCTCGCTGTTCGCCCTGCCCGACGGCTACGAGGTCGTCCTGGGCAACGGCGGGGCCACGGAGTTCTGGGACATCGCGACCTTCGGGCTGATCGAGAAGAAGTCTCAGCACCTGAGCTTCGGCGAGTTCTCCTCGAAGTTCGCGACAGCTGCCGCCGCAGCGCCCTTCCTCGACGAGCCCTCGGTCCTCAAGAGCGAGCCCGGCACTCACCCCACGGCGCAGGCCGAAGGGGGCGTCGACCTCTACGCCCTGACCCACAACGAGACCTCGACCGGCGTGATGATGCCGATCCATCGGGTGGCCGGCGCCGACCCGGGGGCACTGGTCGCCGTCGATGCGACCTCCGGCGCCGGCGGGCTGCCCGTCGACGCCAGCGAGTTCGACGTCTACTACTTCTCGCCGCAGAAGTGCTTTGCCAGCGACGGCGGGCTCTGGATCGCCCTGATGTCGCCGGCGGCGCTGGACCGCATCGGCCGCATCGCCGCCTCTGGCCGCTGGGTTCCGGCGTCGTACGACCTGACCATCGCGCTCGACAACTCGCGCCTGGAGCAGACCTACAACACCCCTGCGCTGTCGACGCTGCACCTGATGACGTCACAGGTGGAGTGGATGAACGACCAGGGCGGTCTCGACTGGTGCGTCGAGCGGACGGCCGACTCGTCCTCCCGGCTCTACACCTGGGCCGAGAAGACCAGCTACACCTCGCCGTTCGTGGTCGACGCCGACAAGCGCTCGCAGGTGATCGGCACGATCGACTTCGACTCCTCCGTCCACGCGGCGGACATTGCCAAGGTGCTGCGCGCCAACGGGATCGTCGACACCGAGCCCTACCGCAAGCTCGGGCGCAACCAGCTGCGCATCGCGATGTTTCCGGCCGTCGAGCCGAGCGACGTCGAGGCGCTCACCGCGTGCATCGACTGGGTGGTCGAGCAGACGGCATGAGCCCGGAGCCGGACCCGCTGCCCCAGGCGTGGGTGCCGCGGGTCTTCAACGTCTCGCTCGCGGCGGTGCTGCTGGCCTGCCTGTCGCCGATCGCCTACCGCCTCGGCGGGCTGCCGCTGTGGGTGCAGGTACTGCTCGTGCTGCTGAGCCTGCCGGTCGTCCTCGTGGCACTCGCCTGCCTGTCGTCGGCTGCCCGACCGGGCTCGCTCGGCCGGGCCGCGCGTCGGGCCCGCGCCCGCCGCACCCGCCGCCAGGAACCCCAGCAAGGACCGTAGCCAGCACCGACTCGGGCTGACAGGCTGCGGGTATGAGCTCCGCCATGGACCTGCTGGCCGACATCGACGTCGTCGATCCCTACCCCCTGTGGCAAGCGCTGCTGGAGGGCCCACCGCACGTGGCGCCCGACGGGTCGCTGGCCCTGGTCACCGACCTCGCCCAGTGCTCGGCGCTGCTGCGTGATCCGCGGATGAGCTCGGACCACCGCAACTCCGACCACTTCAAGAACGTGCGACTGCCCTCGCTGAGCGTGCAGGACCTCGAGCGCTTCGAGAAGCGCGAGGTGTTCCTGTTCCGCGACCCGCCGGTCCACACCCGGCTGCGCCGCCTGGTGTCGAAGGCGTTCACGCCGCGCACGGTCGAGGGGCTGCGGCCGTTCATCGAGAAGCGGACCGACGAGCTGCTCACGGCGGCCGCCGACCGCGGCCGGCTCGAGCTGGTCAGTGATCTGGCCTACCCGCTACCGGTGGCGGTCATCAGCGAGATGCTCGGCGTTCCCCACGAGGACCACGAGACGTTCGCCCACTGGTCGGCGGTGCTCGCCAAGGGGCTGGACAGCCTGATGAGCGAGCCGGACCCGGCCGAGCAAGCCGAGCAGATGCGGGCCAGCGACGAGTTCCGGGCCTACTTCCACGAGCTGGCCGAGAAGCGCCGGGCCCAGCCGCGCGATGACCTGATGTCGGCGTTGGTCGCGGCCGAGGAGTCCGGCGACCGACTGACCATGGACGAGCTCGCGAGCACCGCGCTCCTGCTGCTCATCGCCGGACACGAGACCACCGTCAGCCTGATCGGCAACGCGATGCTCGCCCTGCTGCGGGTGCCGGGGCTGCTCGATCGCGTGCGGGAGTCCCCCGACCTCGCCGATGGGATCGTCGAAGAGGTGCTCCGCCTGGACCCACCCGTCCAGCTGACGATGCGCACGGCACTCGAGGACGTCGCTCTCCCCGGCGGGACGGTCAAGGCCGGTGGCAGCGTCATCCTGCTGATCGCCGCCGCCAACCGAGACGCCTCGGCACTTGCCGACCCGCTGTCGTTCGAGCCCGATCGCGAGGACGCCCAGCACCTGAGCTTTGGCGGCGGCATCC
>JANPHZ010000285.1:0-6624 GCA_031424715.1 Frankiaceae bacterium | reverse complement strand
CGAAGCAGCCAGCGGGCGATCGAGCTGAGCTTCTTGTCGGTCTTGAAGTAGCTCACCGGGCGACCGGCTGTGAAGGACACCCCGGTCGAGAGGTGGTCCTGCAGATTGCGCCCCACCTGGGGGCTATCGGCGACCACGTCGATGCCCAGGGCACGCAGCTCGTCGGCCGGGCCGATGCCCGACAGCAGCAGCAACTGCGGCGTGTTGATCGCGCCACCGCACAGCAGCACCTCGCGCTCGGCCCTGAACACCTCCCGCACCCCGTCGACCTGCGCTTCGACGGCCGTCGCGCGGCCACCGTCGACGACCACCTTGGTGGCCTGGGCGAGCGTCTTCACCGTGAGGTTGGGCCGGCCCATCGCGGGCCGCAGGAACGCGGCCGCCGTACTCGCTCGACGTCCGCCCTTCTGGGTCACCTGGTAGAGCCCGACCCCCTCCTGCACCGCGCCGTTGAAGTCGTCATTGGCGACCAGACCCGACTTCTGCGCGGCCGCGAGGTAGTCGAGGGTCAGCGGGCTCGGCGAGCGCTGGTCGGCCACCGTCAGCGGACCGCCGGTGCCGTGGAAAGCATCCGCGCCGCGGGTGTTGTCCTCGGAGCGGGTGAAGTAGGGCAGGACGTCGTCGAACCCCCAGCCGGGGCAACCGCCGTCGCGCCAGCCGTCGAAGTCAGCCCGGTTGCCGCGGATGTAGATCATGGCGTTGATCGACGAGGAGCCGCCAAGCATCTTGCCGCGCGGCCAGTAGCGCGGCCGGTCGTCGGTCTGCGGATCCGCCTCGGTCCAGTAGTTCCAGTCGTCCTTGGTCCCGAACAGCTTGGAGAACGCCGCGGGTACGGCGACCTCCTTAGCGTCGTCTGCCCCGCCGGCTTCGAGCAGCAGCACCCGGACAGACGGGTCCTCGCTGAGGCGGGCGGCGAGGACGCAACCGGCCGAGCCGGCGCCGACGATGACGTAGTCCCAGGAAGTCATGCCCCGGACTGTTTCACCACCGGCTCACTTCGGCCAGCACGGGGGCAAGGTTCCCGCGCGGCTCCACCACCACGTCGGCCAGCCCCTGCCAGTCGGCGGCGGCCCGCAGCGCGCGGGCAAGCGCCTCAGCGACGCCGACCGGATCGGATCCGGCCTCGACCCAGGAGGCCTTGACCCGCAGCACGCCCGCCTTCCGGTCGCTCTTGAGATCGACCCGAGCCCGCACCGATTCGTCGTACAGGAAGGGCAGGCAGTAGTAGCCGAAGACCCGCTTGGGCTCAGGCGTGTAGATCTCGATCCGGTAGTCGAAGCCGTAGAGGCGCAAGGCCCTGTCCCGTCGCCAGACGACCGGGTCAAAGGGTGACAGCAGCGCGCTGCGGGTGACCCGGCGGGGCACGGCCGCCTCGTGCCAGAGGTAAGCCGGGCGAGCCCAGCCCTGCACCTGCACCGGCAGCAGCTCGCCGGTCTCCACGAGTTCGCGCACCGGCTGCGTGGCCGGGGTGGTCTGGATCCGGAAGTAGTCGCCGAGATCGGGGATCGTCGCCACCCCGAGAGCCTGCGCGGACAGCCGGACCAGGTCGCGCAGCGCATCCGGCGTCGACGGGGTCGGGGCGTCCAGGACCGCGCCGGGCAGCACCCGCTCGGTCAGGTCGTAGATGCGTTCGAAGGACCGACGGTCGGTCGTGGTGACCTCTCCGATGACGAACAAGTACTCCAGCGCCAGCTTTGTGTCGTCCCACGACCACCACTGCCCGGGCGTTCGCGCGCCCTCGCGGAGCGCACCGGCGCCCGACGGCCCGTCTTCGCGCAGTCGCTCGCGGACCCGCTCGACCACGGGTGAGTCGCGCAGCCGTCCCCAGTGCGGTCGGCTCCGCGCGCGTTCCATCCGCCAGCGCAGCAACGGGTGCAGGGCCACCGGCAGGAGCGAGGCCTCGTGCCCCCAGTACTCGAACAGCTCGTGCCGCCGGTAGGCCAGGTCGTCGACGAACCCGGTGTCGTAGGGACCGAGGCGCGAGAACGCCGGCAGGTAGTGCGCCCGCTCGAAGACGTTGACCGAGTCCATCTGCAGCAGGTGCGTACGACGGAGCACCCGGCGCAGGTGGCCCCTGTTGGCTGCGCCCGTCGGCAGCGGGTCGCCGAACCCCTGCGCCGCCAGAGCGATCCGCCGGGCCGCCGCGAGAGAAAGGCGCTCGCGGTGGGTCGGCACGTGAGCCATCCTGTCAGCCATGAACGTGCGAGCCGCGCAGGCCGGTGACGGGCAGCGCATCGAGGAGATCCGGGTCGCCGGCTGGCACTGGGCCTACGCCGGCCTCATTGACGAAGCCTGGTTGACCGACTTCACCGTCACCGCGGACCGGGTGCGGAGCTGGGAGGAGCGGATCGCGACGCCGTTCACGGACGCCGCGATCCTGGTCGCCGAGGTCGACGGCACCGTTCAGGGCTTCGCCGCCGCCCTGCCGAGCCGCGACGACGACCTGCCGGATGCCTTCGAGCTCGCGGCGCTGTACGTCGATCCGCGGGCGCTGCGACAGGGACTCGGCTCCGCCCTGATGGCGGCTGCACTGGCCGAAGACGAGCAACCACAGGTCCTGTGGGTGCTCGAGGGCAACGCCGGGGCTCGCCAGTTCTACGAGCGGCACGGCTTCCGCTGGGACGGCACGCGCAAGCTGCTCGACCTCGCTGGCGACGTGCCCGAGGTCCGCTACCGCCGCGAGCCTCGGCGGACGGCGACACCGGTGGCGACGGCGGCCTGGCCGACGAAGAGCAGCCCTAGCCCGTAGAGCGGGATCGTCACAAGGGCCAAGCCGAGCCCGAGTGCGGCCGCGGCCGTGGTCATGGTGCGGCCGGGACGGGTACGCAGCGCCGACAGCGCCAGCGCCACGAGCTGCGGGATCAGGTAGGCCGAGCCCAGGGCGTAGTCCGAGGCCGTGTTCGGCGCCGTGCTCTCCTGCGGCAGCAGCAGGTAGACGGTGGGAGCCAGGGTGGCGAGCGCGCACAGCGCGATGCACGGCGAAGGACGCCCGAGCCACCGGGGCGCTGCCTCGAGATCAACCACGAGAGCCACTGTGGCAGAGCGACGACTCGCGCTGTCCGGCATAGCCTGGAGCGATGGCCGATGTCAGCGTCCGCCCGGCCCGCCCCGCCGACGCCGAGCGGGTCGCGCACCTGCAGCTCACGACCTGGCGCGAGGCCTACCCGTTCCTGCCAGCCGAGGCCCTCGACGTACCGCTGGACCAGGCTGCTGCCCTCTGGCTGCGCGCGATCGAGGTGCCGCCCAGCGCGCAGCACCGGTGGCTGGTCGCGATGGAGCGCGACGAGCTCGTCGGCTTCGCGGCGAGCGAGCCGGCTGAGCCGGGCACCGCCGAGCTGACCGCGCTGCTCGTCGAACCCCGCTGGGGGCGGCGCGGTCACGGCGCCCGCCTGGTCGCCGCCACCGTCGACCACTGGCGCGGCGACGGCGTCACGCTCGCCCAGCACTGGGCGTGGGCCGTCGACGCCGCCACCCGCGCGTTCCTGGTCAGCGCGGGGTGGGACCGCGATGGGGCCACCCGCGAGCTCGACCTCGGCGAGCGCACCGAGAGCCAGGTCCGCTTCCACACCTCCCTGGCCGAACCGGATCGTGTGAGTGCCGACCTGACGGGGTGAACCGCCGGCGCGGCATCCCCTCAGGTCGACAGTCAGACGATCACTCGAGGGGAGCGGCACCGGTCAGCGGCGCTCGGCCTTCTCCAGCGCGATCGCCTTGCGCATCGCGCGGCGGCCGGCCGAGGTGTCGCGGGCTTCGCCGTACGCCGCCGCGAGGCGCCACCACGAGCGCCAGTCCCCCGGCGCCTGCTCGGTCTCCGCCTTGCGCAGGGCGAAGAGCTCGTCGGCTGCCTCCCGGGTGAGCCGGCCGGACGGGGTGCGCGCCAGGTCGTCGGGCTCACCGAGATCACCCTCTGCGGTGAGGCGTCGCGCCAGGCGGGCGCTGCCCGCGCCGAGCCGCACCTCGCCGGCGACGAGGAGCCCACCGACGGCGATGAGCAGCAGCACGCCGATGCCGAGCAGGATCCCTGACGGTTTCCCCGTCGCGAAGAGGTCGAGGGCCCGCACCAGCAGGTAGGCCGCCAGCAACGCGGTGGTCGCGACGACCAGGACAGCGGCTTTCACAGGTCGAGCAGGGCCTCGAGGCCGACGGTCAGCCCCGGGCGCGCGGCGACCCCGCGAATGCCGAGCAGCACACCCGGCATGAAGGAGGCACGGTCGTAGGAGTCGTGCCTGATCGTCAGCGACTCACCTCCGCCGGACAGCAGGACCTCCTGATGGGCGACCAGTCCGGCGAGGCGCACTGCGTGGACCCGCACGCCCGAGACGTCCGCACCCCGGGCACCGTCGAGCGAGGTCGAGGTGGCGTCCGGCATAGCCGGCATGCCCTTGCGGGCCGCGGCCACGAGCTCGGCCGTACGCCGGGCGGTGCCCGAGGGAGCATCGGCCTTGCCGGCGTGGTGCAGCTCGACGATCTCGACCGACTCGAAGAAGCGCGCCGCCTGCGCGGCGAACTGCATCATCAGCACAGCCGCGATGCCGAAGTTGGGCGCGATCAGCACCCCCACGCCGGGCGCATCGGCGAGCCACGACCGGAGCTGGGCGAGTCGCTGCTCGTCGAAGCCGGTGGTGCCGACAACGCAGTGCACCCCCGCGTCGATGCAGCGCTGCAGGTTATCCATCACCGCGTCGGGGTGGGTGAAGTCGACGGCGACGTCCGCGCCGCGGAGGTCGAGCTCGTCGCCGACGTCGAAGGCACCGGCCAGCGCGAGGTCGTCGGCAGCCTCGACCGCACGCACGACCTCAGAGCCCATCCGGCCCTTCGCCCCGAGCACCACGACCTGACTCATGCGATCGCCTCCGAGAAGTCGCGGTCACCGTACGGGCCGATGACGCCGAGCGACAGCGGGCGGTTCAGCACGTCCGCCGCGACCTCGCTGACCTCGTCCAGCGTCACCGCCTCGATGCGGGCTAACAGGTCATCCACGTCGAGGACCTCGCCGTGCACCAGCTCGCCCTTGCCGAGCCGGCTCATCCGCGATCCGGTGTCCTCCAGCCCCAGGACGAAGGACCCGCGCATCTGGCCCTTGGCTCGGCGCAGCTCCTCGGCGGTCAGTCCGTGATCGGCGGCCAGCGCGAGCTGCTCGCGGCAGACATCCAGCACCTCATCGACTTTGCCCGGAGCGCACCCGGCGTACACGGCGAAGGCACCGGTGTCGGCGTAGGCGGAGACCGAGGAGTAGACCGAGTAGGCCAAGGCGCGCTCTTCGCGGATCTCCTGGAACAGGCGCGACGACATGCCGCCGCCGAGCGCGCTGCTGAGCAGCCCGAGTGCGTAGCGGCGCGGGTCGTCGCGCCGCAGCGCGCTGCTGCCGAGCACGAGGTTGGCCTGCTCGGTGGCACGCTCCGCGATCACGACCTGCGACTGCACCGGCGTGGGACGGGCAGCAGTGCGCAACGGTGCGGGCGTCGCCGGCCCGTCCAGGCGACCGCGCAAGGCCTTGCGCACCAGGCGAAGCAGCCGGGCGTGATCGAGTCCGCCGCTGGCGGCAACAACCATCCGGTCGGGGGTGTAGCGACGGCGGTAGTAGCCCGCGATCGCCGTACGCGAGAGCGCGCCGATGCCCTCGACGGTCCCGATGACGGGTCGACCCAAGGGAGTGTCGCCGTAGAGGGCGGCGGCGAAGGTGTCGTGCACGACGTCACTGGGATCGTCGTCGTGCATGGCGATCTCTTCGAGAATCACGCCGCGCTCGGACTCGACGTCGTCCGAGCTGACGAGCGACGACAGCACCATGTCGCTGACGAGGTCCACCGCGAGCCCGAGGTCGTCGTCGAGCACCCGCGCGTAGTAGCAGGTGTACTCCTTGTCGGTGAAGGCGTTCATCTCGCCGCCGACCGCGTCCATGACCTCGGCGATCTCGAGGGCATCGCGCGTCGGGGTGCCCTTGAAGAGCAGGTGCTCGAGGAAGTGCGAGGCCCCGTGCAACGAGGGCTGCTCGTCCCGCGAGCCCACTGCCACCCAGATCCCGAACGCGACTGAGCGCACTCCGGGCAGGGCCTCGCTGACAACGCGAAGCCCGCCCGGCAGGACGGTGCGGCGGACACTGGATCCACCGACCGTCCGGGCCGGACGGGCTGACGTGCGTTGCGGCAAGGGCTCTTACTCGCCGCTGACGGACTCGGCCGCGACGGGCTCAGCCGCAGCAGGCGCGTCGTTGTTGACCGGCACGAGGCTGATCTTGCCGCGCTGGTCGATCTCCTGGATCTCGACCTGCAGCTTGTCGCCGACGTTGACGACGTCCTCGACCTTGTTGATGCGCTTGCCGTTGCCCAGCTTGGAGATGTGGACGAGACCGTCCTTGCCGGGGGTCAGGCTGACGAAGGCGCCGAAGGCAGCGGTCTTGACGACCGTGCCGAGGAAACGCTCCCCCACCTTGGGCATCGTCGGGTTGGCGATCATGTTGATGACCGCCATCGCTGCCTCAGCCGCAGTGCCCGACGTCGCGCCGATGTAGATCGTGCCGTCGTCCTCGACGGTGATGTCGGCGCCGGTGTCGGCCTGGATCTGGTTGATCATCTTGCCCTTCGGGCCGATGACCTCACCGATCTTGTCGACCGGGATCTTCAC
>JANPHZ010000284.1:0-6241 GCA_031424715.1 Frankiaceae bacterium | reverse complement strand
CCAGCCAGTTCATCTCCTACGAGAACCCCTACACCTGGCTGAACTCCGGTGGCCTCGGCACGATGGGCTATTCGGTGCCCGCGGCCATGGGTGCCAAGGTCGGTCGGCCCGAGGCGACCGTGTGGGCCATCGACGGCGACGGCTGCTTCCAGATGACCAACCAGGAGCTGGTGACCTGCGCGATCGAGGGCATCCCCATCAAGGTCGCGGTCATCAACAACGGCAACCTCGGCATGGTGCGCCAGTGGCAGACCCTCTTCTACGAGGGTCGCTACTCCAACACCAAGCTGCAGTCCAAGCGCATCCCCGACTTCGTCAAACTCGCCGACGCGATGGGCTGCATCGGTCTGCGCTGCGAGACCAAGGACGACGTCGACGCCACGATCGAGAAGGCCATGGCCATCGACGACCAGCCCGTCGTCATCGACTTCGTGGTCGGCGAGGACGCGATGGTGTGGCCCATGGTGCCGGCCGGCACGAGCAACGACGAGATCCTGGCGGCCCGCGACACGCGGCCCGACTGGGAAAGCGACGGGATGGTCTAACTGATGGCGCTTCCTGCACCCTCCCTCACCCGGCACACCCTGTCGGTGCTCGTGGAGGACAAGCCCGGTGTCCTGGCCCGGGTGGCCTCGCTGTTCAGCCGGCGTGGCTTCAACATCATCTCGCTCGCGGTCGGGCCGACCGAGCACCCTGCCGTCAGCCGGATGACCATCGTGGTCGAGGTCGAGGGGCTACCTCTCGAGCAGGTGACCAAGCAGCTCAACAAGCTCATCAACGTGCTCAAGATCGTCGAGCTCGACCCCGCCGCCAGCGTGCAGCGCGAGCTGCTGCTCGTGAAGGTGCGGGCCGACCTGACCAGCCGCTCGCACGTCCTCGAGACGGTGCAGCTGTTCCGGGCCAAGGTCGTCGATGTCGCCGCCGACGCCGTCACCATCGAGGCGACCGGTACCGCCGACAAGCTCGCCGCCCTCGTCAAGGTGCTCGAGCCGTTCGGCATCCGCGAGCTCGTCCAGTCCGGCATGGTCGCCGTCGCCCGCGGCTCGCGCTCGATCACCGGCGCCGAGCCCCGGCTGCGCACCGTCTCTGCCTGACCCCGCGTCGTACCGCCTCACCCCACCCCCGAGAGGAACCCCTATCCCGATGGCCGAGATCTTCTACGACGACGATGCCGACCTGGCCCTGATCCAGAGCCGCACGGTGGCCGTCCTGGGCTACGGCAGCCAGGGTCACGCCCACGCGCTGTCCCTGCGCGACAGCGGCGTCGACGTCCGCATCGGCCTGCCGGAGGGCAGCAAGAGCCGCGCCAAGGCCGAGCACGACGGGCTTCGTGTCGTGACGCCCGCGCAGGCGTGCCAGGAGGCTGACGTCATCATGATCCTGGCCCCGGACACGGTGCAGCGAAAGCTCTACGAGTCCGACGTCGCCCCCCATCTGACCGATGGCAAGGCCCTGCTGTTCGGCCACGGACTCAACATCCGGTTCGGGCTGATCACGCCGCCGCCCGGCGTCGATGTGGCGATGGTCGCCCCGAAGGGACCGGGCCACCTGGTCCGCCGTCAGTTCCAGGACGGCAAGGGCGTGCCCTGTCTCATCGCGGTCGAGCAGGACGCGACCGGCAACGCCCAGGCCCTGGCCCTCTCTTGGGCCAAGGGCATCGGCGGGACCCGGGCGGGGGTGATCAAGACGACGTTCACCGAGGAGACCGAGACCGACCTCTTCGGTGAGCAGGCGGTGCTGTGCGGCGGCGCGAGCGCGCTGGTGATGACGGGCTTCGAGGTCCTCATCGAGGCCGGTTACCAGCCGGAGGTCGCCTACTTCGAGTGCCTGCACGAGCTCAAGCTGATCGTCGACCTGATGTACGAGGGCGGCATCTCCAAGATGCGCTGGTCCATCTCCGATACGGCGGAGTTCGGTGACTACAAGACCGGGCCGCGGCTCATCACCGCAGAGACCAAGCGCGAGATGGAGCGCGTCCTTGCCGAGATCCAGGACGGCACCTTCACTCGGCACCTGATCGCCGACGACGACGCGGGCGGCCCGGAGCTGGCCCAGCACCGCAAGGAGGGCGCCGAGCACCCGATCGAGGTCGTGGGAGCCAAGCTGCGCCCGATGATGGCCTGGATCGACGACGCGGGGGAGTGACCCGCTCTCGGGCTACGGCCCGAACCAGCCGGCCACGTCAGCCACCAGGGAGATGTCGCCGCCGGAGTTGCGCAGTCGCACTTGACCGCCTGCTCCGAGCGGCGACACCACCAGGTCGGCGTTGGTCTGGCCGCGCAGCAGGTTCAGCGAGCTGACCAGGGGCGCGAAGCTCTCGTCGGACGGCCGCGGGTAGACGGCGACGTCGGTGGTCCTGGTCGCGCTGACCCCGGTCACGTTGAGCACCGCGGCCACGGCTGACCGGGAGACCCCGGCGACCCCGAGCAGGGGGAGGTCGCGACTCTCACCGGCGAACACCCGCGGCGCCGCCGTGGTCCGCGTGTCCAGGACCCGCTTGGGCGCCAGGACGTGGAACAGCGCGCCGGTCTCGGTGTCGAACCAGCCGGCCAGGTCCACGATGACGTCGACCTGCCCGGTGTTGTTGAGCAGTCGCACGGCACCGTTCGCGCCGACCTTGGTGATGACGAGGTTGGGCACGATCCCCGGCGGAGCGAGGTTGAGGTTGCTCACCATCGGCGGACCAGAGGCGTCGGCCGGTGTGGGGTAGACGCGCACGTCGGTCGTCGAGCTCGCCCGCAGCGCCGTCACGGTGAGGATCACCGCGGTCGCTGACGCTGGCACCCCGGCCGCTCCGCCGGTCACCACCAGGTCGCGTGGAGCACCCCCGGCCAGCGAGCCGGACCCGGTGCTGGCGCGGGTGTCCAGCAGCCGCACCGGGTCCACCGGGTGGTAGGTCGACGAAGCCGTTGCGCCGTACCAACCGAGGACGTCGGCCAGCACGTGCACGGACCCGCCCCGGTTCAGCACCCGGACCCGCCCGTTCTCCCCGACGGGGACCGTGACGAGGTTGGCCCGGATGTCTCCCGCGGCCAGGTTGAGGTTGCTCACGAGCGGCTGCGCCGTTCCCGCTCGCGGGGTGGGGTAGGCGCGCAGGTCAGTCGCCTCACTGGCGCCGACACCGGTCAGGTTGAGGACCACGGCCTGGGCGTCAGCGGGCACTCCGGCGCGACCGACAACGGTGAGGTCGAGGAAGGAGCCCGAGCCGAGCCGGCGTAGCGGCGCACCCAGCCCGCTGCGCGTGTCGAGGACGCGCTCGGGGTCGACCGGGGTGTAGCGGACCCCGGCCGGCTGCGGGGTGTCCCAACCCATGTCGGCGAACATGCCCAGCACGACGGGGCCGGGGTCATGGATGACCTCGTCGTTCTCGACGAAGGGGGTCATCAGCGCGTTGCGATCGCCGGTGGGGAAGTCCTTGTCGTCCAGGTGGCTGAAGCTGCTGGCCGGCTCGTACGTCGACGGGGTGTAGAGCCGCGGCGGTCGGCCGTTGTAGGCGGCCTTGCCCAACGCGCCGTCCCAGTAGACACCGCCGCTGGTGAGGGCCGCGCCGAGGGCAGTGGAGCGGTTGGGGTAGGACAGCAGCGGCTTGCCCTGCACGGCGCCCTGCGACAGCACGGTAAAGCGGTCAAAGATCGCGGGATAGGGCGTGCCCGCCCCGAAGCTCCCGCGCTTGCCGTCGTCCACGTCCATCGAACCGAGCAGGCCGAGCCCGTGGCCGAGCTCGTGCAGCACGACCGACTCGAAGTCGACGAAGCCGCGTGGCACCGCCCCGTCTGTGCCGTAGTAGACGTTGCCCGCGCGGTTGTTGAACTCCGCGTCGATGTCGTTGCCGCTCGACCGGCTGCTCGGCAGGGAGACGTCGTAGCCGAGCAGCGCGTTCGCCAGGGCGACGGGATAGGCCGTGCGGTCGTCGGGGACGGCGAAGTCCGTCGGTCCGGCCTGGCCGAGGATGTTGGGGTCACCGAGGTCCTTGAACGTCGCGGAGACCTTGATGGGGACATCGGAGGCCACCAGGGCGGCCCAGATGTCAACCGCGGCCTGGAAGGCCTGCCGGGCTGCCGGGTTGCTCTCGAAGCCGGTGTAGGTGACCTCCCAGTCCGACACGGGTGGGCGGGTGGCGGCGGCTGAGCGCCTCAGCCGGGGCTGCTGAGTGATCCCGGGCCCGGCCGGTGTGGACGACGGCGCGCGCAGGGTCACGATCCGGGGCGCCTCGACCAGGGTCACCGGCGGACGTCCAGAGCCTGCGGCCGCGGCGGCAGGGGCGGTCCCGAGGCCAAGACCTGCGGCCAGCAGCGCGCTGGCAACCAGAGCAGCGAGCGAGGCGCGCGCGGACAAGCCGCGCCGGACGGGGCCTGGACGCACACGAACTCCTCTAGCGGGCCGGGTGGCCGAAGACATGACGGACGGGCGGATCGGTGCTGCCACCGGCGTCATGATGACAGGGGATGGCCCGTTTCGCGGCCAGGTCGGCCGGTACGGTGGGCCGCGGACCAGACCGAGCCTCCCCCCCAGCCCGAGGACCCCTGTGACCGTGCCCGTCGTCCTCATCGCCGAGGAGCTCGCTCCCTCGGTGCTCGCCGTTCTCGGCGCCGACTTCGACATCCGTCACGTCGACGGTGCGGACCGCACCCAGCTGCTGCCGGCGCTGGCCGAGGCCGACGCGGTCCTCATCCGCAGCGCCACCCAGATCGATGCCGAAGCACTCGCGCACGCCCCGCGGCTCAAGGTCGTGGCGCGGGCCGGAATCGGGCTGGACAACGTCGACGTCCCCGCCGCGACGGCGCGTGGGGTCATGGTGGTCAACGCCCCGCAGTCCAACATCGTCAGTGCGGCCGAGCAGGCGGTCGCCCTGCTGCTGGCCTGCGCGCGCAACATCGCCCCGGCCAGCGCCGCGCTCAAGGCCGGTCAGTGGCAGCGCACCAAGTGGACGGGCGTCGAGGTCGCCGACAAGACCGTGGGCGTCGTGGGTCTGGGGCGCATCGGCGTGCTGTTCGCGCAGCGGATGTCGGCTTTCGGCACCCGATTGCTCGCCTACGACCCCTACGTCCAGGCGACCCGGGCCGCCCAGCTCGGCGTCAAGCTGGTCAGCCTCGAGGAGCTCCTGCGCGAGAGCGACTTCGTCAGCATCCACCTGCCCAAGACCCCGGAGACGGTGGGGCTGATCGGCGAGCGCGAGCTGGCGATCTGCAAGCCGGGGGTGCGCATCATCAACGCGGCGCGTGGTGGGCTGGTGGACGAGGACGCCCTCGCCAAGGCGATCGCGTCCGGCCACGTCGCTGGCGCCGGCATCGACGTCTTCGCCACCGAGCCCTGCACCGACTCCCCGCTCTTCGACCTCGACAGCGTCGTCGTCACCCCTCACCTCGGCGCCTCGACCGTCGAGGCGCAGGACAAGGCCGGCATCGCGGTGGCCCGCTCCGTCCGGCTGGCCCTTGAGGGCGACTTCGTCCCCGATGCCGTCAACGTGCAGGCTGGCGGCGCGGTCGTGTCCGAGCTGCGCCCGGCCCTCCCGCTCGTCGAGAAGCTCGGTCGCGTCTTCACCGCCTTGGCCGGCTCGCTGGCCGCCAGCCTGCAGGTCGAGGTTCGCGGTGAGATCGCGGCGCACGACACCTCCGTCTTGCAGTTGGCCGCCCTCAAGGGCGTCTTCCACGACGTGGTCGAGGAGGCCGTGACCTTCGTCAACGCGCCGACCCTGGCGGCGGAGCGCGGCCTCACGGTGACGATGACCAGCGATGCGGTGAGCCCGGACTGGCGCAACCTGCTCACCGTGCGCGGCGTCCTCACCACCGGGCAGACCGTGTCGGTGTCCGGGACGCTGTCGGGCACCCGGCAGGTCGAGAAGCTCACCGAGGTCAACGGCTTTGACGTTGATCTCGTCGCTGCCGAGCACCTGCTCTTCCTGCGCTACGCCGACATGCCCGGTGTCGTCGGCCGCGTCGGTGCGGCCCTGGGTGCGGCCCAGGTCAACATCGCCGGGGCGCAGGTCAGCCGCACCGCCCAGGGCGGCGACGCCCTGATGGCGCTCACCGTTGACAGCGCGGTCTCCGCGGAGGTGCTCGAGCAGATCGCCGAGGAGATCGGCGCCACCTCGGTGCGCGCCGTCGACCTCGGGTGACCCGCTTCGCGTCGTACGACGGAACGCAGCTGTCCTACACCAGTGTGGGCGACGGGCCCCCGCTGATCTGCCTGGCTGGGGGACCCGGCCGCGCAGCCGCCTACCTGGAGGACCTTGGTGGGCTGG
>JANPHZ010000283.1:0-3156 GCA_031424715.1 Frankiaceae bacterium | reverse complement strand
TGGCGGCGGCCGCCGGCGCGGCGCCGCTCGGTCCCGAGGACCCGGCGCAGCCGGTGGCTCCCAGTCCGAGTGCCGCGACCGCGGCGAGCGCGAGTGGGGTGAGCTTCATGCGGACTCTCCTTGGCGGGTGGGTAGGGCCGTGCTGGTGCGTACGGCGAGGCGTGCCGTCTCAGGATCGAGGTCCTCGACCCTGCTCGCATCCCAGGGCTGCTCCCAAGCCCCCAACGCCAGCAGCCGGTCGGTCAGGCCTGCGGTGAAGCCCCAGACGAGCAGGTCGGCGACCGCAAAGGCCGGACCCACCCAGCCACCGGGGTGGCGGACCCGCAGTCGGTTGTCAGGGTCGGTCAGCTCGGCGAGCGGCACCCGGGCGACCGCAGCCACCTCGGCCGCATCCACGACCGAGACCGGGTGGGGGCGGCGCCACCAGGCGAGGACGGGTGTCACCACGAAGCCCGACGGCGGCAGCCACAGCGCCGGCAGGCTGCCGAGGACCTCCACGCTGCCGGGGTCGAGGCCGACCTCCTCCTGCGCCTCGCGCAGCGCGGCGGCCACGTGGTCGGCGTCGCCAGGGTCGACCGCGCCGCCGGGGAAGGCCGGCTGGCCGGCGTGGGAGCGCATGGTCGGGGACCGCTCGATGAACAGCAGGTCAGGACCCGCCGGACCGTCCCCGAAGAGCACCAGCACGGCCGCCTCGCGCCCGCCGGTGTCCGGCGGCAGGAAGCGGCTCAGCTGCTCGGGGCGTACGCCGGGCAAGGCCGCCCGCAGCGGGTCGAGCCAGGCCGGGACGCTCACGTCGCGCTCACGCTGACCCCCAGCACGTCACGGACCACAGTCGTGATCTGCGCGAGGTCGTCGAACTCACCGCGCTGCACGTGGGCCACCCGCCCGTCCGCGCGCAGCAGCACGGTGATCGGCGCGCCGCTGCCAAAGGCGCGCAGCACATCGCCCCGGTCGTCAACGACGGAGGGGTAGCGCATGCCGGTCTGCCGGGCGAACTCCAGCGCGTTGCCGGGCCGGTCCTGGTGCAGCACCCCGAGCACGTCGACCCGACCGGCCGCCCGCGTCGCGAACTCCTGCAGGAGCGGCACCTCGCGCACGCAGGGACCGCACCAGGTCGCCCAGATGGTCACGAGCACCGGCCGGCCACTCCCCGCCCGGGCCAGAGCGACGTCGGCGCCGCCGCCGAGGCAGGGCAGGGTGCGGGCGGGCAACTCGCGCCCTCCCCCCGCCGGGCACGGCTCGAGCGCCGCCGCCGCGCGCAACGACCGCAGGTCCGGGTCATCGGTGGCCGGTGTGCTGGACGAGCCACCGCGCAGGAGCAGCACCCCGCCGACCAGCGCGAGCACGGCGAGCATGGCCACGACCTGGCGCCGGGTGCTCACGCGCTCTTCACCAGGGCCTGCGCCCGCTCCGGGTCGGTCGGCCCCAGCCCGTACGCCGGGCACAGGCGCGCGACCGGGCACGCGCCGCAGGCCGGGGTGCGGCTGTGGCAGACGCGCCTGCCGTGGAAGATCATCCGGTGGCTGAGCAGGGTCCAGTCGGCGCGCGGGAACAGCGCCCCGACGGCGTGCTCGACCTTGACCGGGTCCTCCTCCTCGGTCCAGCCGAACCGCCGGGCCAGCCGCCCGAAGTGGGTGTCCACCGTGATCCCGGGGACGCCGAAGGCGTCGCCGAGCACGACGTTGGCCGTCTTGCGCCCGATGCCCGGCAAGGTGACGAGGTCGGCCAGCCGGCCGGGCACCTGCCCGTCGTACCGCTCGACGAGGGCGGCGCCCAGGCCCATCAGCGAGGTGGCCTTGTTGCGGTAGAAGCCGGTCGTGCGGATGAGCTCCTCGAGCTCGCCCCGGTCGGCGCCGGCGTAGGCCGCGGCGCTCGGGTAGCGGGCGAAGAGGGCCGGCGTGACCTGGTTGACCCGCTTGTCGGTGCACTGCGCGGACAGCACGGTCGCGACCGCCAGCTCGAGCGGGTTGGTGAAGTCGAGCTCGCAGTGCGCGTCGGGGTGACGCTCCGCAAGGATCCGGTGCATCCGGCGGGCCCGCCGGACCAGCGCGACGGGCGGGCGATCCCCTCCGTCGAGCTGCTTCCCCGCCACATCGCCCAGCGTAGGTCGCCCAGCGCAGGCCTGCCGGGACCCCGCGCTGGACGCCCGGCCGGGTGAACCTGCTCAAGGATCACGAGGGTCGTGACGACGCTTCCGGTGTTGGTCACAGAGAGTGACGACGAAGGAGGACCCATGGACCCGCGCAGCCTGACTGGTGCCGGCGCCGTGCTGGCCGAGCGCCCCGCTGCGGGCGCCGACCTGCCCGAGCCCGCCGCCCCGGGCCGCCGGGTGCGCACCCGCCCGGAGCCCAAGCGCTCCGCGAGCTACGCCCACCTCTCGCTCGAGGAGCTGCGGGCCTTCCGCAAGACCCTCAACGGCGAAGAGGCCCAGGTCTCCTACTGGCGGCGCATCCTGCAGGCCCGCCTCGACGTCGTCCGCGCCGGCACCCTCGGCACGGCCGACGGTGCCAAGCTGCGCCCCCTGCTCACCGACGCCCGCCTGGCCAGCTCGCGCCGCGCGCTCGTCGACGTCGTACCGATTGACGACGTCCCTCCGCTGCCGAGCCTGGCCGAGCTCTGGGACCGTCAGGTCGCGCCCGGCGACGCCGAGGGGCTGCGTGCGCTCGAGGCTGACCTGTCGGTCGCCGAGATGCAGATCTCTGCCTATCGCCGCGCGTTGCACGCCCGCATCGACGAGGCGACCGGCGAGCTGATCGCCCGCTACCGCGAGACTCCGGGCCTGTGCCTGGACGTCCTGCCGCTCCCCCCGGTCCGCGCCACCCGCTGACCGGGTTGACGCCGGTGGCAGCATGATCGCGTGACGCTCCTGCCACTGACGCTGCTGCTGCCCGTCCTGCTGCTGCTGCTGATGCTCGCCATGGAGCGGGTCGAGGGGCCGCTGCGCGACGACGCCACCAGCGAGCAGCTCGAGAGCTTCCTCGATACGGCCCGCCCGGAGGAGGTCGAGACGTTCGTGAGCGAGGGTTTCGCTCCGGCGCTCGACCGCTACTGGAAGCGCCGCCGGTTCGGGCGGTTGATCCCCGGTCGTCGCAGTTGACGGGGCGGTCGTGGGCGGGGCGCGGGACGGACGTGCCAGACTCGCCGTCCGCACGCCTG
>JANPHZ010000282.1:0-2034 GCA_031424715.1 Frankiaceae bacterium | reverse complement strand
GGTTGAGGCCGCGCTGGAACGGCCGGGCCGTCGAGGCGTTGTCGACCTTGATGACGACGGGCGGGACCGGGCGCGGGGCCAGGCCGGTCAGCGGGTTGCGCTGCACCGGCGTCGGCTGCGGTGCAGCGACGATGGTGACCGGTGACGGCGCGACGACCGGCTCGGCGACGACCTGCCCCGTGACGCTCACCGGCGACGAGCACGCCGCGGCCAGCGTGGCCGTGGCGAGCGCGAGCAGGACCGGGTTTCTCACGTCGCCCAGGCTAGGACGAATCGGCACCGGACCGGCCCCGACGCGCAGGAACACCAACGCCCACGGCGAAGTCAGCCAGCATGCGTCGACTCTTGAGCCTTGCCGCCGCCGGTGTGCTGTTGTCCGGCCTCGCTCTCGCGCCGAGCGCCATCGCCGCGCCGGTGCCGAACGAGGCCACCTGGACCGAGGCCTACTTCCCGAGCGCTGACGGCACCAGCCTGCACGCCGACGTCTTCCTGCCGAAGGGGAGCAAGGCCAAGCGGCACCCCGTGATCGTCTCGGTGGGCCCCTACTTCGGGACCTCGACGCAGAACGCGCCGTTTTACAACCCGCGCAACACCGGGCCGTCCGACCGCTTCAAGGACCTCATCGAGCAGGGCCGCATCTTCGAGCGCGGCTACGCCTACGTGCAGGTGGACAGCCGCGGCTATGGCGGCAGCGCCGGCTGCAACGACCTCGGTGGCAAGGGCGAGCAGGCCGACGTGAAGGCCGCCGTCGAGTGGGCGGCGAAGCAGCCTTGGTCGACCGGCAAGGTCGGCATGTGGGGCAAGTCCTACGACGCCTGGACCCAGGTGATGGCGCTCGCCGAGAAGCCCAAGGGCCTGGCCGCCACCGTCATCCAGTCGCCGATCATCGACGGCTACCGCATCGCCTTTGAGAACGGCGTCCACTGGGACGCCGGGTGGTACATCACCCCGAGCCTGTACGCCGACTACGACCTCACTCCGCCGGCGACGGCAAACTCACAGCAGTACAAGGAAAACTGGGCCCTCGGCGCCGCCACCTCGGGGCCGTGCGTCGCCACCAACCTCACCGGCACGCTCAACCCGGACCGTACGTCGGCGTACTGGAAGGAGCGCGACATCGTCGCGCGGGCGGCGAGCTCGAAGGTCCCGACCTTCTGGTCGCACGGCTTCAACGACGTCAACACCAAGCCCACCAACATCTTCGACGTCTACGGCAAGCTGCAGGGCCCCAAGCGCGCGTGGTTCGGCCAGTGGGACCACGTGCGGGGCAACCAGGCCGACCTCGTCGGTCGCGACGGTTTCATGACCGAGGCGATGGCCTGGTTCGACCACTACCTGCGCGGCAAGGCGCTCCCGGCGATGCCCCGCACCGAGGTCCAGGACAGCGAGGGTGCGTGGCGCACCGAAGCCTCGTGGCCACCGAAGGACGGCGTACGACGGACGATGCCGCTCAAGGCCGGCAGCTACACCGACGCACCGGGCAACAGCGACCGGACACCCACCCGCGGGACGCTGACCGCGAGCCAGCCGGCGCCCCACGACGTGCGGATCGCCGGGATCCCTGCGGTCACCGTCAACGCGACGGCGCCGGTCCCTGGGGCGACGGCGATCGCGCTGCTCTACGACGTCGACCCGTCCGGGTCGGCGCGAGTCATCACCCGGGGAGCCTCGGTGCTGCGCGGAGGCTCGACACGGTTCGAGTTGTGGCCGGCCGACTGGTGGCTCGAGCAGGGTCACCGCCTCGTGCTGCAGGTGTCCGGCGCCGATGAGAACGTCTACCAGCCGACGTGGACCGGCTCGCCGGTGACCGTCACCGGTGGTGCCCTCGCGCTGCCGCTGCTGACCTTCGCGCGGCCGAGCAACCTGGCCGGCGACACGGCCAAGGCGCAGGGTGGCGTGGCCCGGGCCAGCTTCGCGCCGGCCGCGCTGGCCGGCCGTGAGGCGCGCGCCGACTTCGGCAGCCCGCTGCAGGCCCGTTAACCGGTGGGCGCTGGCAGCCCCCGCCCCGTGCGCCGCCAGTAACCCCACCGGTGA
>JANPHZ010000281.1:0-1519 GCA_031424715.1 Frankiaceae bacterium | reverse complement strand
GCCGGCCAAGCGGCCCCCCGCCGCCAGCTGACCTCCGTCCCACCCTCCCGCTTGCGTCAGTCCACGGGTGCAAGGTGCACGCTCAGCGGGACTGACGTAAGCGCGCGGGGCTGACCCGCACCGCTGCTGCGTCAGTCAACGGGTGCAACGTGCACGCTCACCGGGACTGACGTAGAGGGCAGGGGCGGCGCCGGTGATGTGGGGCGGTCGTAGCGTGGGCGGGTGAGCACCGCACCGACCCGCATCCTGGTCGTCGACAACTACGACAGCTTCGTGTTCAACCTGGTGCAGTACCTCGGCCAGTTGGGCGCGGAGTGCGACGTACGACGCAACGACGAGGTCGGCCCGGACGAAATCGCCGGCTACGACGGGGTGCTGCTCTCCCCCGGACCGGGCGAGCCGCAGGACGCCGGCTGCTCGGTGGCGATGGTGCACGCCTGCGAGGCGCGCGGCCTGCCGCTGCTCGGCGTCTGCCTCGGGCACCAGGCGATCGCGGTCGCGCACGGAGCCACCGTCAGCCGCGCGCCCGAGCTGCTGCACGGCAAGACCAGCGAGGTGCACCACGGCGGCGCCGGAGTGCTGCACGGCCTGCCCGACCCGCTGACCGTCACCCGCTACCACTCCCTCGCGGTGGAGGAGGACACCCTGCCGCCGGAGCTGGCGGTGACCGGCCGTACGGCGACGGGCACCGTCATGGCGCTGCGCCACCGCGACCGGCCGATCGAAGGCGTGCAGTTCCACCCCGAGTCGGTGCTGACCCAGGCCGGTCACGTGCTGCTCGCCTCCTGGCTGACCCAGTGCGGCAGCACGATCGCTACGACCCTCGCCCCGGCCCTGGCCCAGCGGGTCGAGGACAAGCGCCTCGCCGCCTTCGGCTAGCTGGGCGTCGGTGAGGGCTCGGGCGAGGGCACGGGATCCGGGGGTGGCCTCGTGGTGGCTGTCGCGCTCGGCGATGGGCTCGGCGTCGGCTGCGGCTCCTGGGCGATGACGATGACCACCGTCGAGCCGCGCGGCGCGAGCTGGTTGACCGGTCGCTGATCGATGACCGTGTCGACCGGGGCGGTGCTGTCCATCGGCTGCAGGCCAACGGCGAAGCCCAGCTTCTGCAGCGCGGCGATGGCCTCGTCCTTGGTCTTGCCGCGCAGGTCAGGCACCTGCACCTGGCCCGAGGACACGACGAGGTCGACCGTCGCGCGGGCGCGCACCTGGGTCCCGGGGCGCGGCAGGACGTCGAGCACCTGGCCCTCGGGCAGGTTGACGTCGCGGGTGACGACCCGGTTGACCGTCAGCTTGGCGCCGGCGAGCTCGGCTTCGGCCTCGCCCTGCGACAGCCCGATGACCTGCGGGACGACCGTGAGCTCGACGCCCTTGCTGATGGTCAGGTCGACGGCGCCGCCGCGACCGATCAGGAAGCCCGAGTCGGGCGACTGGCCGATGACCGTGCCGGCCGGCTTCTCGTCGAAGCGAGCGGTGAGCTCACCGACCTGCAGCCCCGCATCGGCCAGCCGCAGGGTCGCCT
>JANPHZ010000280.1:0-2333 GCA_031424715.1 Frankiaceae bacterium | reverse complement strand
GCGGCCCAGATGCCGAGCTCGCCCTGGCGCTGCAGCGCGGTGGCCTCGATGTCGATCCGGCGTACGAGCACGAGGTCGCGGTAGAAGCCGCGGTAGTCCTCGTCGCTGAGGTCGATGTCGTAGTCGGGGTGGGAGACCCGCTCGCCCTCCGGGGTCAGCAGCTGCACCAGCTCCGGGCCGGCCGCCGTGCTGGTCGCGATGGGAGTGGTCTCCACCGCGAGGTCGGTCTGGGGCATGCGTTCTCCTTGTGCGCTCGGGCGCGCGACCGGGGTCACCGGGCGCCACGCCGTTGTCGTGCCGGCGCGCCGGCGCCCGCGGGGTGTGCGGGGCGCACCGGGGTGCCGGAGCGCCTCCATGGTGTCAGACGCGCTCGGCGGCGTCTGCCGGATGCCTCGGTCAGCTCTGGCCCTCGGCGGCGACGCGCAGCTGCTCGAGCGTCTGCTCGATGCTGGTGGCGGTGAAGGCCTGCCGGTCGGAGACCCCGGTGGCGAGGGTGCCGAGCGTGGTGATGAGCCGGCCGCGCTGGTCGGTCCACGTCTCGGTGACGCGGCAGGAGCTGTCCCCTTGCGGCTCGACGGCGTAGGCCCAGGTGGCGACGGGCAGGCCGGCGCTGCGTACGGCGAAGGCGAAGGTGCGGCCCGGCTCGCAGTCGGTGACGGTGACGGCGGTGCTCCAGCGACGCCAGCCGCGCTTGTTGGTTCCCTTGAACCGGGCGCCGACCGTTGGTCCTTGGGCGCCGTTGAGCCAGCGCCCGCCGGCGTTCTCTGGGCTGAGCTCGCCCATCGCGGGCAGGTCGCTCACCAGCGCCCACACCCGCTCGGCGGGGGCCTGGACATCGACGCTGCGGCTGAGGGTTGCGGGGGAGGTCCTGGCGCGGGTCATGGCGCGGACGCTATCGCTGAGGGCGCGGCTTCGGCGGCACCCCCGTCGTGATCACCGCCGACCCGCGCGCGTACGCCGGACGCCCCGCCGGCAGTGATCACGGAGCGGGCGGGCTTGGGTGGCAGCTGGGCGCGCCGGCGTACGGCCTCGCGTCAGCGGAAGGGGTCGGGGACGGGCAGCACCTTCACCCGGTTGAACGGCCACACGATCGCGAACGCGCGGCCGATGACCTTGTCGATGGGCACGGTGCCGTTAGCGCGCGAGTCGCTGGAGGCGGAGCGGTGGTCACCCATCACCCACAGCCGCCCCTCCGGCACGAGCACCCCGGGGCTGCCCGGCGGGCAATCGTCGCCGGTCCCCTTCTCGCAAAACACCTCGGCGTCGTCCTCGAACAGGTAGGGCTCGTCGAGCTCGACGGCCGTGTCGCTGCCGGCGGGCTGCACCGTCACCCGGCCGTTGCTGCAGCACGCGACCCGGTCGCCCGGCAACCCGATGACCCGCTTGATGTAGTCGGTCTCGCCCGGCGCGCCCAGCCCGACGAGTCGCGTGAAGCCGTTGACGGCTCGCTGCAGCGCACTGCCGGGCGGCGCCGGCGGCACCTCCGGGTCAAAGCTGTCGACGCCGTTGAACACGACGATCTCGCCGCGGTGGATGTCGCGGACGTCGTAGACGACCTTGTTGACGAGCACCCGGTCGCCGTTGCAGCCGGGGCAGCCGTGCAGCGTCGTCTCCATCGACCCGGACGGGATGAAGAACGCCTGGACGACGAAGGTCTTGACCACGATCGCCAGCACGATGGCGATGGCGATGAGCAGCGGCACCTCGCGCCAGGCCTTGCTCTTGGGCTGGGCCGACATCGTCGCGGGCGCGTCAGAGACCTCGATGCTCACCGCACGACCGTATGTCTCCGGCCCCTCGCCCGCTGAGCCCTAGGGTCGCCGGATGCACCTCGACCAGGTCCGATCCGGCTTCGCGCCCGACCCCGGTTACCTCAACACGGCCTCCCTCGGCGTCCCGCCGGTCGCTGCGGTGGAGGCGTCGGAGCGGGTGCTCGCCCACTGGCGGGGCGGACAGCTCTCCCCGCCCGACTTCGACGACGACGTACGCCGCTGCCGGGTCGCGTGGGCCGCGATCAGCGGCGTCGACCCGTCCACGGTCGCGGTCGGCTCGACGGTGTCGGCGTTCGTCGGCCTCATCGCCGCGGCCCTGCCGGACGGGGCACGGGTGGTCATCGCTGAGGGCGAGTTCACTTCCCTGCTGTTCCCGTTCCTCGCCCACGCCGACCGGGGCGTCACGGTCGTGGAGCTCCCGCTGGACGAGCTCGCGTCCTTCACCGGGGCGGCGGACCTCGTCGCCGTCAGCTCGGTGCAGTCCTCTGACGGACGCCTCGCGGACCTCGCCGCGCTGCGCCGGGCGGCCGACGCCGCCGGGGCGCGGCTGCTCGTCGACAC
>JANPHZ010000279.1:0-5962 GCA_031424715.1 Frankiaceae bacterium | reverse complement strand
GGGTCAGTCGCCCCGGCACCCGGTGCGGGTCCAGGCGGTCGACGAGCGCCAGCAGGTCCGCGGGGGTCGCCGTCGGCCCGACCTTGAGCCCGACCGGGTTGGCCAGCCGGCTGATCAGGTCGATGTGCGCGCCGCCAAGGTCGCGGGTCCGCTCGCCGACCCACAGCAGGTGGCCCGACAGCCCGTAGGCCGCGCCGGTCAGGTCGTCGGGCCGGGTCAGCGCCCGCTCGTACTCCAGCAGCAAGGCCTCGTGGCTCGAATAGAGCTCGACGCCATGGGTCTGTGGCAGCTCCTGCAGGTCCAGACCGCAGGCCCGCATGAACGCCAGGGCCCGGTCGATATCACGGGCCAAGCTCTCGTAGCGCAGGCCTGCCCGCGAGGTGCGCACGAACTCGTTGTTCCAGTCGTGCACCGCCGCGAGGTCGGCGTAGCCACCGATGGCGAGCCCGCGGATGAGGTTGAGCGCCGCGGCGCTGTTGGCGTAGGCCCGGACCATCCGGGTCGGGTCCGGGGTGCGATCGCCGTACAGGTCGTTGACGGCATCGCCCCTGTACGACGGGAGGCCGGTCAGCGGCTCGAGGTCGCTGCTGCGCGGCTTGGCGTATTGCCCGGCAAGGCGGCCGACCTTGACGACCGGCACGCTCGCGCCGTAGGTCAGGACGACCGCCATCTGCAGCAGGGTGCGGACCTTGGCGCGCAGCCCGGCGTCGGTGTTGGCGGCGAAGGTCTCTGCGCAGTCACCGCCCTGCAGCAGGAAGGCCTCGCCACGGGCTACGGCGGCCAGCCGACCGGTGAGCACGTCGCACTCGCGCGGCAGGACCAGCGGCGGCACGGTCGACAGCGTCTCGTAGACCTGCGTGAGAGCGAGCGGATCGGGCCAGGCCGGCTGCTGCGCGGCAGGCAGCGAGCGCCAGGTGTCGAGGTCACCGGTGAGCTGACCGCTCACCCGAAGAACACCTCGGCCTCGGCGTAGCGCTCCAGCGGCACGGTCTTGAGCTCACGGGTCGCCTCAGCGAGCGGCACCCGGACGATGTCCGTGCCGTGCAGCGCGACCATCACCCCGCTGTCGCCCTCGTGGACCGCATCGATCGCATGCAGGCCGAAGCGCGTCGCGAGGACCCTGTCGTACGCCGTCGGGGTCCCCCCGCGCTGCACGTGACCGAGCACGGTCTGTCGCGACTCGAAGCCGGTCCTGGCCTCGATCTCGCGCTCGAGCACCTGCCCGATGCCGCCGAGCCGCACGTGACCGAACGCGTCGAGCTCGCCCTCCTGCAGCGCCATCGTGCCCTCGGCCGGCTGGGCTCCTTCGGCCACGACGATGATCGGCGCGTAGTGCCGCTCGAACCGTGCCTTCACGTAGGCGCAGACCTTGTCGATGTCGAACGGACGCTCGGGGATGAGGATGACGTTGGCCCCGCCGGCGAGGCCGGAGTGCAGGGCGATCCAGCCGGCGTGCCTGCCCATCACCTCGACGATGAGGGCCCGGTGGTGCGACTCGGCCGTCGTGTGCAGCCGGTCGATGGCATCCACCGCCACCTGCACGGCGGTGTCGAAGCCGAAGGTGTAGTCGGTCGCGCCCAGGTCGTTGTCGATGGTCTTTGGCACGCCGACCACGGTGAGGCCCTGGGCCGCCAGCTGGGTCGCGACCCCGAGCGTGTCCTCGCCACCGATGGCGATCAGGGCGTCGACGCCCTGCTGACGCAGGTTGTCCTCGATCCGGCTGACCCCGCCGTCGACCTTCATCGGGTTGGTGCGGCTGCTGCCCAGGATGGTCCCGCCGCGCGGCAGGATCCCGCGGACCTGCGGAACGCCGAGCTCCATCGTGATGCCCTCGAGCGGGCCCTTCCAGCCATCGCGGAAGCCCACGAAATCGTGGCCGTAGACCTCGACGCCCTTGCGCACGATGGCCCGGATCACCGCGTTCAGACCGGGGCAGTCGCCACCACCGGTGAGCACTCCGATGCGCACTGCTGCCTCCTGGGGTCCGGAGGTTCGAACCTAGCCGCTCATCAAGGCGACCCTTCGCGCGGTCGACACGTCACAGGTGCGCCTGCTTCGTCGTACGACGGTGTCGGCCGCCCTGGTGGCGGTCGCGCTGCTCACTGCTGCTTCGGGCCAGCCGGCCGGGTTCGCTGCCGAACCGGGGGCGCGGGACCTGCCGCGGCTGCAGGCCGAGCTCGCCAGCGTGACGTCCCGGGCGCAGCGGCTCGCCGACGAGCTCGACATCGCGGCGGCCCGCGACGGTGGGCTGCGGGTCGCCCTGGACCGGCTGGCGCAAACACACGAGCTCGCCCAGCGCCAGCTCGACGCCCGGGCCCGCGTGGTCTACATGCGCACCACCCCTGACCCGCTGGAGGGCGTGACGCGCGGGCTGGCCGGCCCTGCGCTGCGCCACCTCATCGACCGCGGCAGCACGGCCGCGCTCACCGTCGACCGCGCCCTCATCGACGAGGTGACCGGTCGCTCCCGCGAGGTCCGCGCATTGCAGGAGCGCAGTGCGGCCTACCACCAGGGGCTGCGTCACCGGGCCGCTCCGATCCTGGCTGCCCAGGACCGGGCGCGCGCCCTCTTGGCTGTGGCTGCCTCGCTCGCCGCACAGCAGCGCTCCGCCGCTGTCCTCGCCTCGCTCGACGAGCAGCGCGCCGTACTCGACGCCGTGTCGGCTTCCGTCACCGCTGCGCTGACACCGGCGCAGACCCGGCGCTCGCGGCGCGCCGCTGCCGAGCAGGTCCCGGTCCTCGCTGCCGTGGAGGCGGCTGACTCCGGCTACCCCGGCGGCTTTCGGCCTACCGGTCAGCGGATCGAGGGCACCGCGTCCTGGTACGGGCCCGGCTTCGTCGGTCGCCCGACGGCGAGCGGTGCGCCGTACGACCCCGAGCGCCTCACCTGCGCCTCCAAGGAGCTGCCGCTCGGCACCGTCATCCGGGTGTCCGCCAACGGTCGAGCCGTGAGCTGCCTGGTCAACGACCGCGGGCCGTACGTCGGGGACCGGGTGCTCGACATGTCCCGCGCCGGTTCACGAGCCCTGGGCTACGACGGCCTCGCCGAGGTCGTCATCGAGGTCCTCTCCCGGTCCTGAGACGGGTGTACGTCGTCGCTGCTACGTGTCACGCTCACGGCATGAAGCGTTGGTGTCTGCGCCTGCTCATCTCCGTCGTTGTTGTCAGCGGGCTCATCCCGCTCACGGCCGGGGCGTCGTGGGCCTGCTCGTGCGCGGGCTCGCTGCTCACCGAATCGCAGGAGTTCCGCTCCATCGCCGCCAAGGCACCGAACGTCTACGTCGCGGACGTGGTGGGTCGCACCGGGGGTCCGCGGGTGGATCCCAACGGCTTCGTGGGCCCAGGGACCTATCGCTACGAGCTGCGGGTGGTCCGCAGCCTGAAGGGGCAGGCGTCCGGAACCCGCTATGCCACGACCTCCACGCAGGGCTCCGCCTGCGGCGTCGTCATCGACGAGCGGCGTCCGATCCTGGTCTACAACGAGCAGTTGAGCCTGTGCGGCGGTTCTACCCAGGAGCGGGTGCAGCAGCGCGCCGCGATCGTGCGGGCGGCGGTGCGCGGCGAACCGGTCACTCATGTCGTCGCGCGCGGAGAGTGGTTGTGGCAGATCGCCCGTGCCGAGCTCGCCGTGCAGAGCCGCGACGTCCGCGCACCGAGCCCAGCGGCCGTACAGCGCGCCGTCCGCCGTCTGTACGCCCTCAACCGCGCAGCCATCGGGCTGCAGCCCGACCGGCTGGAGGTCGGGACCCGACTACGCGTCCCTCGCCTGGTCTGAGCGGTCCGGTCGGTCAGCCAGCGCAGGACACGCATCGTGTCGCGAAGGGGCGGGCCGCGAGCCGGGCTGCCGGGATCTGCTGACCGCAGACCTCGCAGACGCCGTACGTCCCGTCGCGCAGGCTCTGCTCGGCGCGAGCGAGCTGGCTGAGCGTCTCGCGCAATCCATCATGCTCCGCCACCTGGCTGAGCCGGTCGACAGCGACGCTGGTTCCCTCACCGACCCGCTTGCCGAACCCGATGCCTCCTGACGTGCTCTGGGTGACGTCGTGCTCGATGCCGCTGATCTGCTCCTGGAGCTCCCGGCGCTTGGCGGCCAGCAGCGACGCCACCTCAGCCCTGCGCACGTCGTCCATGGCAGCGCTCTACCCGCGCCAGCTGCGTCTTACCGGCTGAGGGCAACGCCCTCGTAGAGGGAGCCGAAGGCCTTGGGCTCCTTGGGCTCGTAGTAGCGCTCGAGCGCTGACACCTCGAAGCCGGCGGCGCGGATCAGGTGGTCGATCGGCCGGGCCAGGTGGCAGCCGCCGCCGACCCGCTTCTGGATCGGTTCGAGCCGGTGCTGCCACCGTCGTACGTGCTCGTCCGGGGCGAGGCCGTGCTCGACGAAGTGCAGCTGCCCCCCGGGCCGCAGCACTCGCCGGACCTCGGCCAGGGCGAGCGAGGGATCGGGGATGGTGCACAGCGTCCAGGTCGACAGGGCGTGGTCCACGCTGGCGTCCTCGAGCGGCAGTCGCTGGCCGTCCAGGCCGACCCTGGTGAACGTCGCGCGGTGCTCCTGTCGCCGTGACTCGGACAGCTGCCACGCGAGGTCGGAGGGCTCGACCGCGAGCACCTCGGTGACGGTCGGCGGGTAAAAGGAGGCGTTGCTGCCCGAGCCGAAGCCGAGCTCGACGACCTGCCCCGACAGGCCTGCGCAGACCCGCTCGCGGATGTGCCCGGTCCGCTTCGGACCGAGCATCTGGTTAACCAGTCGCGGCAGGACCGCGTCACCCCACAGGCCCATGGCTCAGGCGTTCTTGGCTGCCTTGTCGGCCTGCTTGATCTTCTTGGCGGAGCGCTTCTCCTTGAGCGAGAGGCCCTCCTTCTTGGCGGAGTCCTTCTTCGGTGACTTGTCAGACATGTCGACTCCAGGGCTAGGGCCGACGGTGCTCGCCGGGTACCGCACCGTACGCCCTGATCTGGCTAGGGTCAGCGCGTGCGCATCTCCCTGGGAGTCTTCGTCTACGTCGTTATCGGCTGCGTCCTGGCCGCGCAGCGCGACTTCTTCGACTCCCTCGGGACCGTCGACGGCATCGCTTCTGCCGCACTCGCCGTCGTGCTCTGGCCGCTCGTCCTGCTCGGCATCCACGCCCGCATCTAGACCGTGATGCCGAGGGCGTAGGCGCGCTCGGCGAGCGCCTCCCAGCGCGCCTTGCAGTGCCGCGCGTCGGCGAGCGCGTCGTGCAGCCCGCTCTCCTGCTGGGGCAGCGGTGGGCGCCCGAGGTGCTCCCACAGCTGGCGGACATCGAGGGTGAACCGGGGCAGCGTCCGCGGCAGCTCCGGCATCGCGCCCCACAGCTGACACAGGGCCACGTGGTCGTAGGCGCTGTACCACGCCCACAGCACGGGATCGCGGCCGAGGAACTGCTCGATCTCGTCGCGGATCTGCGCGCGCGGCCGCCACGTCGAGGTGGGGGGCAGCTGCGGCAGCACGTTGTCGCGCACCCACGGGTGCACCGCCATCGGGTCGAACTCGCTACTCACCGCGTAGTACTCGCGCCCGTCCTCGGCGACGAGGGCGATGGACACCAGGCTCACCTCGGGCGCGGTGACCCCGAACTCCGCGTCGTAGAAGAAGCGCACCCCGTTAGGGTCGCAGACCATGACGTTCTCGCTCGTCGCCCGCAGCCAGGACGGTTCCCAGTGGGGGGTCGCCGTCGCCTCGAAGTTCCTGGCGGTCGGCGCGGTCGTCCCTGCCGCGCAGTACGCCGTCGGGGCGGTCGCCACCCAGTCCTGGGCCAACCTCGCCTACCGGCCGGACGGCCTGCGGCTGCTGGCCCAGGGCCGCTCGGCGCAGGAGGTCGTCGACGAGCTCACGGCCGCCGATGACCAGCGCGGCCAGCGCCAGCTCGGGGTCATCGACCGCGACGGTGAAGCCGCGACCTTCACCGGATCGGCCTGCTCGGCGTGGGCCGGCGGGCGCACGGGTG
>JANPHZ010000278.1:0-5391 GCA_031424715.1 Frankiaceae bacterium | reverse complement strand
ACAGCAGCACGGGCAGAGCCGACCGGTTGCTCTCCAGCAGGTCGGTCGTGACGAGCGCGCTGCGGGTGCCGTTGGCGAACAACCGGCGAAAGTCCGGGTCGCTCGCGCGCAGCTGGCCAGCCAGGTCGGCGAGGTCGCGGTTGAACGACCGGAACTGGCCAGCCGTGTCGCGCTGGGTGTCGAGCACGGTGACCCCGTCGGCGATCAACCGGCGGGTCTCCGGCAGGCTGTCCAGGGCCGCCTGCGTCAGCAGGTCGCCGGCGTCGACGAGCCGCTGCAGGCTGTCGCCGGTGCCCTCGAACGCCTTGCCCAGCTCGTCCAGGACCACCGTCACGTCGCGGGTGTCGACGCTGTTGGCCAGCCGGTCGAGGTTGACCAGCAGCTGGGTCGGGGGCAGTGGGATCGCCGTGTTGGACCTGGTGATCACCGAGCCCTGACGCAGGTAGGGCGCGGTGTCGACGCGAGGCTGCAGGTCGACGTACTGCTCACCCACTGCCGATCGGTTGCCGACCACCGCGCGGACGTCGGTCGGCACCTGGGTGCCGGGACGCAGCCGGAGCCCGACGCGCACGCCGTCGGGGAGCAGGGCCAGGGAGACGACCTTGCCCCTGGGTACGCCGCGGTAGGTGACCTCAGCGCCCTCGAAGATGCCGCCGGAGTCGATGAAGTCGGCCGACACGACGAAGCCCTGGTCCTGGAAGTACTTGCCGAGCCCGGCGTAGCGCACCCCGGTGTAGCTCAACCCCAGTACCGAGATGAGCCCGAAGACGAGCAGCTGCAGCTTGGTGGTCCGGCTGATCACGACAGGCCTCCGAGGAGCAGGCGGAGCAGGCCGCCCTGCGTGGTCGCGCTGCTGCGTTCGGCCAGCCCCGGGAGCGACGGATCGATCTGCGGCAGCCCCGGCGCCTTCCCCGGCAGGCTCGGGATGGGGACCGGGAGCGGGGGGAGGGTGGGCAGTGGCACGGGCAGGACCCCGGTGTTGTCGGCGGCCTTGAGGTTGATGTCGGCCGTCACGAACAGGTTGGCGTAGTCACCCTTGATGCCCTCGGCGACCGTCTTGGGGAACGGGTAGGTCGTGAGGAGCTCGAGCGAGTCGGGGAGGTCCTTGCCGGCCGCGTTGAGCGAGCGCAGGATCGGCTCGAGTGCCTTGAGGTCGGCCACGGTGTTCTGCTGCGACGCCTCGATGACCCGGGTGGCCACCGTCCCGAGGCGGTCCAACCCGGTCAGCACCTCGGTGAGCTGGCTGCGCTGGTCGGCCAGCACCTTGACGCCGGGCGACAGGTCACGCAGCGCCGTGCTCAGCGTGGTGCGCTGAGCGGCCAGCCGAGCCGTCAAGCGGTCGAGCCCGTCGAGGGCGCGCACGATGTCCTGCTTCTGCGCGTCGAGCCCCCCGACGAAGGTGTCGAGCTGGGTCAGCAGGTCCTTGACCTTGTCCTCACGGCCGCGCAACGCCAGCACGAGTTCGCGGTTGATCGTCTGGAGCTGCTCGAGGCTGCCGCCGTTGAGCACGAGCGACAGCGCGCCGAGCACCTCCTCGACCTCGGCCCCACGGGTGGTGCGGTCGAGCCCGATCGTGTCGCCATCACGGAGGCGGCCGACGGGCGGGACGCCGGGTGCGGGATCGAGGCTGACGAACTTCTCGCCGAGCAGTGAGGTCTGGCGCAGGCTGGCCGTCGCGTTGCCGGGCAACGTCACGTTGTCCTTGACCCGTACGACGACCCGGGCCGTGAAGCCCTTGACGTCGATCGACTGGACGCTGCCCACGGTGACGTCGGCGACCTTGACCGCTGACTGCGGCACCAGGTCGAGGACGTCGGTGAACTCGACCGTGACCTGGTAGGCGTCCGATCCCGTCCCCACACCGCCAGGCAGCGGAATGCTCGCCGCTCCGTTGAAGGTGCAACCGGACGCCAGCAGCGCAGCGCCGACAACGCCGACCACTAAGCCGGGGCGGATGGCGGGCTTCACTTGGCACCTGCGGGACACGGCTGGCCGATGGCGGTGAAGATCCCGCAGAGCAGGTTCTGCTCGGTCTGGTTGCTGTTGTTGTCGCGGGTGTCGAGCGTGCCCGACCGGGGGTTGTAGGCCAGCTGCAGGTTGCCCAGGGCCACGGCCGAGTTGTCGAGGAACTCCTCCAGGGCGATCTTCTGCTTGATCAGCACGCTGGTGATGGACGCCAGGTCCTTGACGTTGGCGGTCAGGTCCTTGCTGTTGTCCCGCACGAACGTCGCGACCTCACCGAGGGCGATGGAGAGCTGGCGGATCGCGGTGGCCAGGTCGTCGCGCTCCGCGGAGAGCTGGGCCGCCACGTCGGCGAGGTCGGCGTTGAACTGGCGGACCGTGCGGTCACTCGTGGCCAGCGTGGTGGTGAAGTCCTGCAGGTTGTCCACGGTGCCGAACAGGTCAGCGCGCTGCCCGCTCAACGTGGACACCGCCTTGGACAGGTCGGCGAGCGTGGCGTTGAGCAGCGACCCGTTGCCGTCGAGGTTCTGGGCGCTCACGTCGAGCAGCCGCGACAGCGCGCCGTCTTTGTTGGCGCCCTCGGGACCGAGCGCCTGGTTGAAGTCGTCGAGCGCGCTGTAGATCTGGTCCAGCTCCACCGGGACGAGCGTGCGGTCGAGTGACAGGGCGCCACCCGAGGCCAGCGCCGGACCGCCCGTCCACACGGGCGTGATCTGCACGTAGCGGTCGGAGACGATCGAGGGAGAGACGACGACGGCCTTCGCGTCCGCGGGCAGGCGGTACTTCGCGTCGTACTCCATCGCGACGCGCACCGTCCGGCCGCGCGGCTCGATGGACGTGACCCGTCCGATGCGGACGCCGAGAACGCGCACGTCACTGTTCTGGTAGAGCCCGACGGTGCGGTCGAAGTCGGCGACGAGCGTCTTGGTGTCGCTGCTGCCCAGGACACCGCAGCCCGCGGTGCCGCCCAGCACGGCCAGCAGCCCGAGCAGACCGAGCAAGCCGGCCAGGCGTCGGCCGTGGACGGGGGGGCGGGCGGTCATCGGACCGCCTCCGGCTGCGGGGTCGGGCCCAGGACGCGGGTGCCGTTCTTGCCGAACGTGCCGGGCTGGAAACCGGTCGGGCTGCTGAGGTTCTCCACGATGGTGTCGAACCACCGGCCGTTGCCGAGGTTGTTGGAGAAGATCCGGGTGAAGGTCGCGAGGCGCGGGATGGCCTTGTCGATGTTGGCCTCGTTGGCCTTGAGCACCGTGACCACTCCGCGCAGTCGGGCCAGCGCGGGCGCGAGGGTGGCGCGGTTCTCGCGGGTGAGCGCGATCAACTGCTCCGACAGCGTCGTCGTCGTGACGAGCAGCTGGTGGATGGCCTCGCGACGGGCCCGGACCTCCTGCAAGATCAGGCTGCTATCGGCGAGGAACGCCGTCAGGTCCTGATCGCGGTCGGAGAGCACCTGCGTGACGGCCCGGCTGCGCTGCAGCAGCACCTTGAGCTGGTCGTCCCGGCTCGCGATCGTCCGCGACAGCCGCGACAACCCGGTGAGGGAGGCCCGGACCTCGTCCGGGGTGTCCTTGAACGTGTCCGACAGGGTGTTGAAGGCCCGCTCGAGCTGGCGGGTGTCGATCTGCTCGAACGTGCTCGCCAGTCCCTGGAACGCCTCGGAGACGTCGTACGGCGAGGAGGTCCGACTCAGCGGGATGACCTCGTCGGGGCTGAGCTGGCCACCGCCCTGGGGCGTGAGCATGAGGAACTTGCGCCCGAGGACCGTCTTGATCCGGATGTCGGCGCGGCTCTCCTTGCCGAAGTCGGCGTTCTTGACCCGGAAGCGCACCAGCACCTTGGCGCCGTCGAGGTCGACCCCGGTGACCTTGCCGACCTTGACCCCGGCGACCCGCACCTCGTCATTGGGCTTGAGACCGGCCGCCTCGCTGAAGTTGGCTGAGTAGGTCTCGCCGCCGCCGATGATCGGCAGCTTGTCGGCGTTGAACGACCCGGCGACCAGCGCCAGGATGAGGCCGATGCCGACGGCGCCGATGACCGTCTTGTTGCGCTCGCGGAACGGTGTCATCTAGTCCCCCGCCCCTCGCTGGCAGCGGGCCGCCGTGTTGACGAACTGCGGGGAGATGACCTGGCCGCTGGCGAGCACGATGCGACCATCGAAGCCGCACAGGTAGAAGTTGAACCACGAGCCGTAGGTCGCCGTCCCGATGATGCGATCGAGCTTGGTGGGCAGGCGCTTGAGGACTCCGTCGACGGTGGCCTTGTTGGTGTCGAGTGTCGCGGCGAGGGTGCCCAGCTCGCGGATGTCGGTGCGCAGGGAGGGGCGCACCTGCTGCAGAAAGCCGGTCGTCGCCGTCGTCAGCTCGTTGATGCCGACGATCGAGCGACCGATCTCCACGCGGTCCTGCGCGAAGCCGGCCGACAGGCGGCGCAGCTGCACGATGAGCTGGGCCAGCTGGTCGCCGTTGTCGAGGGTGTCGAGCACGGTCGACAGGTTGGTGATGACCCGGCCGATGACGGCATCGCGGTCGGCGAGGGTCGTCGTCAGCGAGGCCGTGCGCTGCATCAGGCTCTCGACGGTCCCGCCCTCGCCCTGCAGCGTCTGGACAAGTTCGAAGGCGACCTGGTTCGTCGACTGCGGGTCGAGGGCCTGGAACAGCGGCCGGAAGCCGTTGAACAGCACGGTGAGGTCGAGGGCGTTGCGGGTCTGAGCCAGCGGCAGGGTGGTCCCCGCCTTCGCCGGAGCCGCCGAGCCGGGACCCTCGGTGACGGCGACGTAGCGCTCACCGACGAGGTTGCGGTAGCGCAGCCGCAAGATGGCGCTCTCGGCAACGGGCTGGTCCTCGCTCACCGAGAAGGTCACCTTGGCCAAGGTCCGCTGGAACAGCTCGATCGAGTCGACCTGGCCGACCTTGACCCCGGCGACCCGGACGTCGTTGCCCGGCAGCAGCCCCGTGACGTCGCTGAACAGCGCGCTGTAGGTCTTCTTGCCACCGAGGGTCAGGTTGCCGATCGTGGCCGCCAGGAACAGCGTGAGGATGGAGGTGACGACCATGAAGACGATCAGCTTGACGAGCGCGACGGAGGTCTTCATCGCAGCCCCACCGTGGTCCCGCGGGCCATCGGGCCGAAGAGCAGCGTGACGAGGTCGGGGACCTCGCCGATGCCCAGGCCCATCACCGGTGCCGCGACGGCGTTGAGGGCCTGCTTCTGCTGCAGCGGCGCGCTCACGAGCGCACGGGTCGGGTCGGCGGCGGCGCGTTGCGCCGCAGCTGCGGTCGTCGTCGGCTGACCGTCGCGGTAGCCGTCCTCGTAGTTGATGTCCGGCGCCGGCGTGGCCGGCTTGGGCAGCCCGTAGCAGACCGGCCCGCGGTCGTCGCGGAACTGCGGCGACTCCCCGGGGGAGTAACGGCCGTTGTCACGGGTCGCCTC
>JANPHZ010000277.1:0-7885 GCA_031424715.1 Frankiaceae bacterium | reverse complement strand
GGTCGCGCGCGACGCACATCCTGGAGAACCTGCGCCCGGGCCTGCCGTGGAAGTTCCTGGGCACCAACGGCGACCACGGCGAGTACTACGGGCCCGACGTGTTCGGGCACATCGCCCGTTTCCTCGACTACCACCTGCGCGCCGTCGTACCAGCGGGGGAGGAGCGCACCGTCAGCGAGACCACCACGACCACCGAACCCGTGGTCAAGCCCAACGGAAAGCCGCACCCGAAGAAGACGACGGAGACCACCGACACCACGACCCGGCCCGAGACCTTCGAGGAGGCGCTCGCGCGCTACGTCGCGGAGCCTCGCGTCATCGTCAACTGGGAGCTCAACCGCGACCGCCAGGCCGCGTGGACCAGCACGTTCGACACCTGGCCGCCGTCGGGACTCGTCGCCGATCGCCTCTTCGCTACGGCCGACGGCGCGCTCGTGCCGGAGCGCCCGGCGGTGCCCGGATCGGTGAGCTACCTCTATGCGCCGGAGGTCGGTTCGCAGGAGCGCGGTGGCTACGACATCGCCGGTGAGCCGGCGGCCAGCTGGAACGACCGCCCGCCGGCCGGCACGTTCGCGACCTTCACCACGGCCGCGCTGACCCAGGACAAGGTGGCGCTCGGCTCGGCCAGCCTGGACCTCATGCTGTCGTCGACCGCGCCCGACACCGATCTCGAGGTGACGCTGTCGGAGGTGCGCCCCGACGGCAAGGAGCTCTTCGTGCAGCAGGGCTGGCTGCGGGCCAGCCACGCCACGCTCGACCCGAGCCGCTCCACCGCGACGCGCCCGTTCCAGACCCACCAGGTCGGCGACGTCCGGCCGCTCGTGCCGTCGGTCCCGTCGGCGCTGCGGGTCGAGATCTTCCCCTTCGGCCACGTCTTCCGGGCCGGGTCGAAGGTCCGGGTCACGGTGGCCGCGCCGCACGTGCAGGCCGACCTGTGGGGCTTCACCGCCTTGCCGACCGTGGCCCAGAACACGATCCACACCGGTGGCCTGACGGGATCGTCCCTGGTGCTGCCGCTGCTGCCGGCGGAGCGGGCCCAGGCCCCGCTGCCGGCATGCGGTGACGTGCACGAGCTGCGCAATCAGCCCTGCCGCTAGCCGGTCCGCCACCGGCGGGGGCGGGTCGCGATAAGAAGCGCGACCGTGGAGAGCGTGAGCAGGACGCCCCACAGCGTCGTGCCGGTCAACGTTCCCCGGTAGAGCGGCAGGCGCTCGGCCACCGGGTCGTAGCCCACGAGCACGACCATCGCGAGCACCAGCGCCGCGCAGACCGGCTCACCGGGCGCGTCGAGGCGGTGGCGGAGCAGCGCCGCTGCGGTGAACGCGACGGCCGTCGTACCCACGAGCTGCAGCGCCAGGGGCCCCGCCCACGGGTGGCCCACCAGCAGCAGCAGCCCGCCGAGGACGGGGACCGCGGCCAAGGCTGCGCGCGAGGCGAGCTGGCGCGCCCGTGTCACGGGGCAGGCGTCCACCGCGGCGGCGGCCGGTTCGTCCAGGGTGAGTGCCGCCGCGCCGGCGAGCAGCAACCAGGCGAGCTGGAGGACCCGGACTCCGGACCCGCCCCCCAGGGCCAGACCCAGGCCCCCCAGCAGCCAGCCGCCGACGGCGAGCCCCAGGGGAGCTCGCCAGGGCGCGCCGCGGAGCAGCATCAGTAGGGCGCGACGCCGGTGGGGGTGTGCAGCAGGGCGACGTCCGGCCCGAGGACGACCGACAGGGTCACGAAGTCGAGGCCCACGAGCCCGACGGCGAAGCCGGTCCGCAGCAGCGTGCGCCGTGCGTCGGCCTCAGCGCCCTTGAGCAGGGCGCCCAGGACGGCGAGGACGCACAGGCAGGCCAGCCAGCCCAGGTAGAAGTACGGCGAACCCCGCCACACCTCGAGCTGGTTGAGGTCGGATTCGACCGAGGTGAACTGCGTCCACGGAGTCATCATCCGCAGGACCGCGCTCCAGGTCGCGTCGTGCTGCCCGGTGCCCAGCCCCTCACCCAGCAGGACCCAGAACAGGACCCCCACGGTCAGGGCGACGACGGCTCCGGGGAAGCGCAGCCAGCGACCGGCCGCGACGCCCAGCAGCGGCCCGCCGATGCCGGCCATGACGATGTTGCCGAAGAAGATGGCCAGTCGCTCGCCAGTGTCGAAGCCGCCGAGCGCCCAGGGCGCCGAGGCCTCCGATAGCGCGTAGGTCGCGAGAAAGGCCGGGATGCTGAGCAGCGCGGGCAGCAGGCCAGCCAGGCAGAGCGCGAGGGTCCGCTCGCGCTGCGCAGCGGGCGTCGGGTCCAGGGCTGCCTGCGCGCGGTCCATGGAGCGGGTCAACCGGAACATCGCGATCATCGAGAACAACCCGAGGAAGAAGCCCGCAGTGATCGTGGCGTTGTAGTAGTCGTCCGAGACGCCGCCCGACATCGGGACGAGCACCGCGGTCGCCAGGGCCCCGAGCAGGAACACCGGGTGGCGGGCGAGGCGCTTGGTCTCCACGATGGCGAGCGAGCGGACGGTGTGCGATCCCTGCGCAGGCGTGGCGAGTGCGGGCATGGCTGACATGGTGTTCCCCCAGAAGTGGTGACGGATGACGGATCAGGCGGGCTGGGCTTGCGGTTGCGCCCGGCGGAGCAGCAGGTAGGCGTCCTCGAGCGAGGGCGCGACGGTCTCGACGTCCGGCGGCGCCGGATCGCCCAGGTTCCGGTAGCGCCCGGTGCCGGTCCGCCAGCTGGCCAGGGCGTCGGGGTGCGGGGCGTCGCCCAGCCAGACGCAGCCGGCGGCGCGGGCGACGAGTTCGGGCACGTCGCCGTCGAAGCAGACGCGCCCCGCGTCGAGGATGACCACGCGCTCGCACAGCGCGGCGACGTCCTCGGTCTGGTGGGTGGACAGCACGACGGTGCAGGTGCGGGCGACCTCGGCGAGCACGCTGCGCAGGGCGACGCGCTGCTCAGGGTCGAGCCCGGTCGTGGGCTCGTCGAGCAGCAGCAGCGACGGGGCGCCGAGCAGCGCTTGGGCCAGGGCCAGCCGTCGACGTTGCCCGCCCGACAGGGCGCGGATCTTCTTGGTGGACAGGGATGCGAGGTCCACGAGCTCGAGGACCCGGCGCACCTCGGCATGGCGTGCCTCGCTGGCACTGTGCTCCTTGAGGACCGCGAGGTAGTCGACGAAGCCGAAGACCGTGAAGCCGCTCGGGAAGCCGATCTCCTGCGGCAGGTAGCCCAGGCACCGTCGTACGGCGGTGCGGGCCACGGGGTCTGCGGGATCGTGCCCGAGGACCGAGATGGTGCCGCGGCTGGGCGCGAGGACGGTGGCGAGGATACGCAGCAGGGTGGTCTTGCCGGCGCCGTTGGGCCCGAGCAACCCGGTCACGCCCGACCCCAGCGCGACAGAGATGTCCGAGAGCGCTGGGGACCGGCCAAAGCTCTTGCCGACCCCAGTGAGCCGTACGGCGCTCACCGCGGGTCCCAAGGAAGCTCGCCGAGGTGGGAGCGGCGCAGCCCCAGGACCACGGCCGCCGCGACGGCGCAACCGGCGTAGACGCCGAGCAGATCGTCGTCGACCGCCCCTCGGCCCAAGCTCGACACCACGAGCACCCACAGGGCGGCGCTGCCGGCGCTGGCGACGAGAGGTGCCACCCAGGTGGACAGGGCCAGGACCACGACGGTGAGGGCGGCCGCCGGTGCAAGCCACAGGACGGAGATGCTGCCCGGGACAAGTGTGGCGACGCCCAGGACGACGGGCAGGCCGGTGATCAGCAGCGCGAGGCTGCGCAGCAGCACCAGGCGGAACCGCGACCAGGGTGTCGCGCACTCGGCCTCCAGCGCCGGGTCGGTCTCCGGGTCATATCCCAGGGCCACGCCTGCCACGGGGACGAGCGGAGCGATGAGCAGGAAGAGCAGCTGCCCCCGGTTGGTTCCCCAGGTCCCTGCTGCCGCCGCGAAGGCCAGCAGCAGGGCGAGCCCCATCAGCCAGGCACCCCGAAACGATGGGCTGACGGCGACCACTCGAGCATCCGACGCGTCCAGCCCCAGAGCGATGAGGGCCCGCTCGACCCGAGTCGGTCGCGGCAGCTCGAGGTCGTCGCGGATCCGGGCCCAGACGGCGTCCAGCCCGGGTGGCGCTGCGACCTTCGGGCGGCAGTCTGCGCAGGTCAGCAGGTGCTGTTCGACCGAGGCACCCGCAATGGCGCCGTCGGTGCCCTCGACCCACCGGGTGAGAGCGTCGTCGTCAAGGTGCCAGGTGGTCATGGGGTCGCCTCCGCAAGGCTGGTACGCAGGTGTGCCTTAGCTCGGTGCAACCGGGTCTTGACGGTGTTCTCCGGGACCCGGAGGAGCTGCGCGCACTCTCTGGTGGTCAGGCCGTCGAGCACGACGGCCTGGACGACCGAGCGCATCTCCGGGGACAGGCGCCGCAGGGCCGAGCCGAGATCGCCGTACTCCACGGAGAGCAGCACCAGGTCCTCGGCTGCGGGTGTCGTCCGCTCGAGAACGGAGTCGGCGACCGCGAGGTCTTTGCGTGACCGCAGCCGGGTGATGAGCCGTCGTACGGCGATGCCCCACAGCCAGGCGGCGACGTCACCCTCGCCGCGGAAGCCCTTGGCGCTGTTCCAGGCGGCGACGAAGGTGTCCTGCAGCGCGTCGGCCACGAGGTCGGCGTCGTTGCAGCGGCGGCGCAGGCGGACGGCCAACCACGGGGCGTGCTGGTCATAGAGCGAGCGCATCGCACCGAGGTCGCCGTCGGCGACCCGGGCGAGGAGCTCGGCGTCCGTCATGACCTGCTTGTCGCCTCCGGCCCCGCAAAAGGTTCCCGTCTGCCGGAGGTTAGCGACCAGTCGCGGTGCGAGCCAGGATCACCTCGAGCCGGGCGCGGGTGTCGGAGGCCAGTTCCGGGTCCGTGGTCGAGGGCCAGCGCTCCACCTCGGTCGCCATCGCTCGTCCGGCTTCGTCGAGGGCTGCGAGTAGCGCGGTGGTCAGGTCGAGCGCGACCGCGACGGCATGCAGTCGATCCGGGAACATCTGGCGGCCCCGGAAGTGACGGTTGGCCGTGGCGTCCTCGAGCATGTCGAGAGGTCCGCCCTCGGCGAGGTAGTCCTCGACGTAGCCACCGAGCTCGTCGAGCATCAGGCGAGCGGATGCCGCGGTCGAGCGCAGCGATGAGGCCAGCACAGCGGGTGTGGCGCTGTCGGCGTAGAAGGCCCGCAGGATGCCCTCGACCTGCAGGTGCGGCTCGTCGGGCTCACTGGCGAGCCAGGCCCGCAGCGCCGCACGTCCGGCGCGGGTGATCGCGTAGCGCTGCCTCGTGCGGAGGCCGACCTGCTCCGCGGTGACCTTGGCCCAGCCGAGGGTGACGAGCTTCTTCTGCTCGCGGTAGAGGTGACCCTCGGACGTGGCCCAGACGAAGCGCAGACTCCGGCGGACCTGCTGGGTCAGCTCGTAGCCCGTCATCGGGCGGGTGGCGAGCATCCCGAGGAGGCCGTACGTCGCAGGAGTTGGCGCGGTCATGGCTTGACTTTACTCGCAATGCGAGTAGACATCTCGGACATGGGGATCGGACAGCTGCGCTGCGCGGTGATCGACGTCAACGACCTTGCTGTCGCGGAGGCCTTCTGGTCCGAGGTCACCGGGCTGCCGGTGATCCCGTCCGCCTTCCCGGGCCGCTACTCCTACCTCGGTCAGCCCGAGCCCTGGCGGCACGAGGTGATCCTGCACCTGGTGCGTACGACGAAGGGCCCCGACGCCAACCGCGGCCACGTCGACATCTGGGTGCGCGACGTCTCGGTGGCGATCGAGCAGGTGCAGCAGATCGGTGGCCGGCTCAAGCGGGCCCCGACGATCTACCCCCGCCCCGGCTCGGACATGGCGGCGCAGGGCGTCGCCCCCACGATCGACTGGGCGGTGATGCAGGACCCGTTCGGCAACGAGTTCTGCCTCATCTGCCTGCTGACCCCCGAGCAGTCGCAGGCCGTCGCGCATGCGGCGCCGGCCGACGACGAGCACTACCGCGCGGCCGCCGGCCGCGCGGCCAGCCTGAGCGAGGAGAACTGATGTCCATCAGCGTTGACAACCTGCCCATCGAGGTCGAGCAGGGCGAGCTCGTCACTCGCTACGCCGAGTTCGGTGAGATGGCGATCCGGCACGCCACGCTGCCGGCCGGCACCGACATGGGGCCGGTGCTGGCCGGGCTGCCCGGCGGTCGGTGCCCGAGCCCGCACTGGGGGATGATCCTGTCCGGTTCGATCGAGATCACCCATGCTGACGGTGCGACCGAGCTCGCCAGTGCCGGTGAGCTCTACTACTGGGCCGAGGGCCACACCGGGGTAAGCAAGGACGGTGTGACCTTCATCGAGATCGGGCCGACCGTGCCGATGCGCGCCTTCAGCGAGCACGCCAAGCAGCTCTTCGGCTGAACCGCCGACGGCTAGAACGTCGCGGTGTCGATGACGAAGCGGTAGCGCACGTCGCTCGCGACGACGCGGTCCCACGCGGCGTCGATCTCGTCGCCGCTGATCGTCTCGACGGTGGCGCCGATGCCGTGCTCGGCGCAGAAGTCCAGCATCTGCTGGGTCTCCGGGATGCCGCCGATGCCGGATCCGGCCCAGCTGCGGCGCATCCCCATCAGGACGCCCACCGAGATCTCCTGCGGCTCGGGCGGCGCACCGACGTTGACGAGGGTTCCGTCCAGCCGAAGCAGGGCCAGGAAGCGCGTCATCGGCAGCGGCGCCGACACCGTGTTGATGATCAGGTCGAACGTCCCGCGCAGCTGCTTGAGGGTGTCCGGGTCGCTGGTGGCGTAGTAGTGCGTGGCGCCGTACGCCAGGCCGTCGTCCTGCTTGGACAGCGACTGCGACAGCACGCTCACCTCGGCGCCCATGGCGGCGGCGATCTTCACGCCCATGTGGCCGAGGCCGCCCATGCCGACGATGGCGACCTTCTTGCCCGGGCCGGCGCCCCAGTGGTTGAGCGGGGAGAACATCGTGATCCCGGCGCACAGCAGCGGTGCGGCCTGGTCCAGTGGCAGGGCGTCGGGGATGCGCAGGACGAAGCGCTCGTCGACCACGATCTCCTTGCTGTAGCCGCCGTCGGTCCAGCGGCCGTCCTTGCCGAGTGAGTTGTAGGTGCCGACGTTGCCACCGAGGCAGTACTGCTCGAGCCCGCGCTCGCAGTGCTCGCACTCGCGGCAGGAGTCGACCAGGCAGCCGACGCCGACTCGGTCACCGACGGCGTACGACGTGACGTCGCTGCCGACCTCGGCGACCGTGCCGGCGATCTCGTGGCCGGGCACCAGCGGGTAGTGCGCCTCGCCCCACTCGTCGCGACCGGTGTGGATGTCGGAGTGGCAGATCCCGGCAAAGGCGATGTCGATGCGTACGTCGGAGGGGCCGACGTCGCGACGCTCGATCGTCGTCTTCTCGAAGGGGGCCTTGGCGGACGGGGCGGCGTAAGCGGTGACGGTGCGCATGGCTTCGATACTGCCCGAGAGTCGCTCCCCGCGCCCACCCGCTAGGGTCTGGATCGGTCCATGGCAGGGGAAGCCGGTGCAAGTCCGGCGCTGACCCGCAACCGTGAGGACCCGTCGCTGCCGCGGCGGATCCGCAGTCGGAATGCCTGCCAGGGACCGAGGACCCCACACACCCGTCGAGGACAGCGGGCCGGGTCCGCTGCGCTCCGGGCCCCGGGTGCGCGCAGCGGTCTGGCGCCGCTGCCTCTCCCGCCCCGAGAGGCACTCCGTGCACCAGCTCCGCCGATCTTCCGCCCTCCTTGCCGTCCTGGTCGTGCTGGGAGCGCTAGCGCCGAACGCCTCGGCGGCTCCGTCGGACCCCCGGCGAACCAGTGCCGACCGGGCCGGTGACTACGTCGCCTCGCGCGTCACCGCCGAGGGCTTCATCGCCAGCAGCGACGGGACGCCGACC
>JANPHZ010000276.1:0-1829 GCA_031424715.1 Frankiaceae bacterium | reverse complement strand
GGAGCCGCTGCTCCGCCGTACGCCTGCGGCCCCACCAGGCCAAACAATCCGGCCGCCGCGAGCAGGTCGAGGGTCTCGCGCCGGACACCGTCGACGTCCACCTGCTCGGCCTGCGGCATCAGCACGTCACGGGCGATGGTCCGGGCCGCGAGCACCGGGTCAGGGATGGTCACCGAGCCAGCCTAGAGACCGACGGCGTGCACTCCCCCGTCGACGTGCAGCACCGAGCCAGTGGTGGCCGGGAACCAGTCGGACAGCAGCATCAGGCAGGCCTGGGCGACCGGTGTCGCGTCCTTGACGTCCCACCCCAGGGGGGCGCGCTCGTCCCACACCTGCTGCACGTCGGCGAACCCGGGCACCGAACGCGCGGCCATCGTCGCAAGCGGCCCGGCGGCCACCAGGTTGACCCGTACGCCGCGCGGTCCGAGGTCGCGAGCGAGGTAGCGGCAGGCCGACTCGAGTCCCGCCTTGGCCACCCCCATCCAGTCGTACGACGGCCAGGCCCGGCGGGCGTCGAAGTCGAGTCCGACGTAGGACGAGCCGGGACCCAGGAGGGGCGCGCAGGCCCTGGCGAGGGCGGCGAAGGACCAGGTGGAAACCTGCAGCGCGGTGCCGACGTCCTCCCACGGGGTGTCCAGCAGGCCGGAGCCCAGGGCTGAGGGCGGAGCAAAGCCGATGGCGTGCAGGACCCCGTCGAGGTGATCCACGGGGAGCCGCTGCGCCAGGGCGGACAGGTCGTCCTCACGGGTCACGTCGAGCTCGACGACAGGCGGCGCGCCCGGGAGCCGGCGGGCCATCCGCTCGGTGAGCGACATCGCCCGGCCGAAGGAGGAGAGCACGACCTGGGCGCCCTCCTGCGCGGCCAGCTCGGCCACCCGGTAGGCGATCGAGCGGTCGGTGAGGACTCCGGTGACCAGCAGCGTCTTGCCGGCCAGCAGGGTCAAGCGGCGCCCTTGGCCTCGAGCTTGGCCACGATCAGGTCGAGGAACGCGCCGATCGTGGTGAGGTCGGTGAGCTCCTCCTCGGGCAGGGCGATGTCGAACTCGTCCTCGAGCTCCATCGTGTACTCCACGAGCGAGAGCGAGTCGACCTCCAGGTCGTGGACGAACGACTTGTCCGGCTGCACGGCGTCGGCATCGACCTCGAGCAGGTCGACGGCCTTGCTCCGCATGACGTCGAGAACCTCGCTGCGCTCCATGGGTCGAGCCTAGTGGCCCATGCCGAGGCCGCCGTCGACCGGCAGCACTGCGCCGGTGACGTACGACGAGGCGTCCGAGGCCAGAAACGCGATGACCCCCGCGACCTCCTCCGGCGTGGCCGTGCGGCCCAGGGGGACCTGCGCGACGAGCTCGTCGCGGCGGGCCTGCGGCAGGTCGGCGGTCATGTCGGTCTCGACCCAGCCAGGGCTGACGACGTTGCTGGTGATGCCGCGGCCGCCGTACTCCCGGGCGAGGCTGCGGGCGAGCCCAACCAGTCCGGCCTTGGACGCCGCGTAGTTGGCCTGCCCCGCGGCCCCGCCGAGCCCCACGACGGACGACACGAAGATGAGCCGACCCCAACGCGCCTTGAGCATCGGGCGCGAGGCGCGCTTGGCGACCCGGAACGCGCCCGTGAGGTTGGTGTCGAGCACGGAGCTGAAGGACGGCTCGGTCATCCGCAGCAGCCGCTGGACGTCGGTGATGCCGGCGTTAGACACGACGACCTCCACCGGCGTGGCCGTGCGGCCCTGGGGGACCTGCGCGACGAGCTCGTCGCGGCGGGCCTGCGGCAGGTCGGCGGTCATGTCGGTCTCGACCCAGCCAGGGCTGACGACGTTGCTGGTGATGCCG
>JANPHZ010000275.1:0-15013 GCA_031424715.1 Frankiaceae bacterium | reverse complement strand
GAGGCGCCGCTCCGGCACGCCAACGGCGCCCACTGGGGCCGCTTCGTCCGGACCGTCATCGAGGTCGAGACCGACGCCGGACTCATCGGGCTCGGGGAGATGGGCGGCGGCGGCGAGAGCGCCGAGCAGGCCTTCCGCGCGCTGGAGGTTTCGCTGCTCGGACACGACCCGTTCGACCTGGAGGCCCTGCGGTTCAAGCTGATGAACCCGACGGCGTCGCTCTACAACAACCGCACGCAGGTGCACGCCGCGATCGAGTTCGCCTGCCTCGACCTGATGGGTCAGGCCTTGGACGTGCGGGTCTGCGAGCTGCTCGGGGGGGCGCTGCGCGAGCAGGTGCCGTTCGCGTCGTACCTGTTCTTCAGGTATGCCGACGAGCAGACCGGGCTCGGCGGCGAGGACACGGCCGAGAAGATGGTGGCGCACGCAAGCGATCTGGTGGGCCGGCACGGCTTCGCCTCGCACAAGCTCAAGGCCGGGGTGTTCCCGCCGGACTACGAGATCGACGTCTACCTCGCGCTGGCCGAAGCCTTTCCCGACGCATCACTGCGCATCGACCCCAACGCCGCCTGGACGGTCGAGGAGTCGATCGCGATGGCCAAGCGGATCGCGCACGTGCGCAACGACTACTACGAGGACCCGACCTGGGGTCTTGAGGGCATGCGCCGGGTCCGGGACCGCATCGACATCCCGACGGCGACCAACACCGTCGTCGTCAACTTCGAGCAACTGGCCGCCTCGATCCGCCTCGACGCGGTCGATGTGGTGCTGCTCGACACGACGTTCTGGGGTGGGCTGCGCCAGGCGGTCAAGGCCGGCCAGGTCTGCGAGACCTTCCAGGTCGGGATCGCCGTGCACTCCAGCGGTGAGCTCGGCATCCAGCTCGCCACCATGCTGCACCTGGGGGCGGTCCTGCCCAACCTGCGCTTCAGCGCCGACGCGCACTACCACCACCTCACCGACGACGTGATCGCCGGCGGGCTGATGCCCTACGTCGACGGGCGCATCGCCGTGCCGACCGGCTCCGGCCTGGGCGTGCGGCTCGACCGCGACAAGCTCGGGCAGTATGCCGAGCTGTTCCGTGAGCTCGGTGGCTACGCCTACGACCGCGACCCGGGCCGGCCGGGTTGGTTCGCGATGGTGCCCGGACAGGACTACGCCGCACCCCCGGGCGGCTGACCCTGGGATCTGCCTACGCTCTGCAGATGACCGCGCCCCTGACCGCCCCGACGACGCAGCGCCTGGCCGCCAACGGCTTGGAGCTCGCCTACGAGACCTTCGGCTCCCCGAGCGACCCGCCGGTCGTGCTGGTGATGGGGCTCGGGACCCAGATGATCGCGTGGCCGGACGCGCTGTGCGAGCAGATCGCCGCCGCCGGGCGCTTCGTCGTCCGCTACGACAACCGCGACGTCGGACTGTCGACGCACCTCGACGACCTGGCGGTGCCCGACATCCGCGCCGTCGCGCTGCGTCGCAAGCGCCCGGCGTACTTCGTCGACGACATGTCCGACGACCTGCTCGGCCTGCTCGACGGACTGGGCATCGAGCGGGCCCACCTCGTGGGGGCGTCGATGGGCGGCTTCATCACCCAGACGTTCACGCTGGCCCACCCGGAGCGCGTGGCGAGCCAGACGCTGATGATGACCTCGACCGGTTCACGTCGAGTGGGGCAGGCCAAGCCCGCCCTGATCGCCCGGCTCGCGCGGGGTCGCGAGCGGATGGACCGCGACCAGGCGATCGAGGCCGCGGTCGAGACCTTCTCCCTCATCGGGTCGCGCGGGGCGCTCTTCGACGAGCAGCACTTCCGCGAGCTCGCCGGTCGCAGCTATGACCGGGCGTCGGACGCCCGCGGCTACCTGCGCCAGCTCGGCGCCGTCCTGGCGCAGCGCAACCGGACCAAGGCGCTGACCGGGGTCACCGCGCCGACGCTGGTGATGCACGGCCTGCACGACCCGCTGGTGTCGGTCAGTGGCGGCCTCGCACTGGCCCGGCTCATCCGCGGTGCGCGCTTCGTCGGCTTCTCCGGGATGGGCCATGACCTGCCACCGTCGCTGCTGCCCGACTTTGCCCGCGAGATCGTGACCCTGACAGGCTGAGGACAGCGACGGACGAGAGCGAGGCGGCTCAGTGCACCCCGTTACCTGGCAGGTCCACCAGGGACTGCAGGCCGCCACGGCCTTGAGGCACGCGTGGCGTTCCCTCTACGAGGAGGTCCCCGCCGCCACTCCGTTCTCCTCACCCGAGTGGGCCTTGTCCTGGCTGCGGCACTACGTCCGTACCGAGGCGGCAGTCATCATCACCGCACACCGCGGGGGCCAGCTCCTCGCCCTTGCGCCGCTCTATCGCCATCGCACTGGCCCCGTGCGCCTGCTCGGACTCGCCGGAGAAGGGATCTCGGACTATCTCGACGTCCTGGCGCACCCCGAAGCGGATGCGGCGGTGACCGAAGCGCTTGCAGCCGGGTTGCGAGGCGTGCCCCGCTGGGACGTACTGGCCCTCCGACAGTTGCCGCACGATGGCATGGGGATCCGCCTGCTGGACACATGGTCGGGGGGTGCGCGCAAGAGCCCGGATGTCAGCTGTGGCGTGCTGCGTGTGGGACCCGAGACCACGCTGCGCGACCTCGCAGCGAGCCGACGGGCATCCTCCCTCGCAAAGATCGACCAGAAGCAGCGGCGGGCCATCGCGTACGGCCTCTGCCACCAGGTGACGAAGCAGGTCGCTGCGGCCGATGTGCGGAACCTGATCGACGTCCACCGCAGGCGATGGTCCGGGCGCGGCATCTCCCCAGAGCACGAGTCCGGGCGCTTCACCCGACACCTCGAAGAGGCAGTCCCCGCCCTCGCCGAGCTCGACGAGGCGGTCCTCTACGAGCTCCGTTCCCCCGAGGCGCTCGTCGCCGCCCGGCTGCTCCTCGCCCGCCCGGGCTGGCTCGGCGACTACCTCTACGGGATGGAGCCGGCGGCGATGGCCACTCCCGGTCTCGACCTGAACGTGGCCCTGATGGCAAGCGCCATGGAGATCGCCCGCGACCGCACCGTCACCACCTTCGACTTCCTGCGCGGTGACTACCCGCACAAGCAGATGTGGGCACCCACCCGAGTCGACACGGTTCAGGGCGAGCTCGGCAGGGGGACACTGACCTGGTGGCTCTACCGCGCGCTAGCCGGGTTGCGCCGGGTACCGAGGGCCCTGCTGGCTCGGCTGGCTCGGCGGCGCATTGCGGTGGCCTAGCCACGTGCCTAGCTGAGCGCAAAAACCCCCGCCAGCGCCGCTCCCGTGCCGCACAGCAGGTCCTCCCGGCCCAGACCGGCGACGAGCTGCGCGCTCCCAGGCAGGTGCCAGCCCGGGACGCGTAGGGGCAGCGACAGCGCCGGGTGACCGCTGACGTTGAACGGGCTCACCAGGTGGTTGGGCTGGTAACCCGACCCCGTCGGGACCGGCCTGCCCGCCAACGTCGGCAGCACGAGCACCGGGGCCCGCTCCAGGGCCGTCTGGACACGGGCCGTCCACACTGCCTGGTCGTCCCTCGCCCCGTGGAGCTGGTCCTCGTCGACGTCGCGGCAGGCCAGCAGCCTTCGTCGTACGGCCTCGCCCACCCGGTCCGGATGGTCCTCGACCAGGCGCCGGTTGGACGCCCAGGCCTGCACGTCGATGGTGCGAAAGGCCCGGGCTGCCAGCTCGACGCCGTCCAGCACGACCTCGACGACGTCGACCTCGGCGCGGGCCAGGGCCTCGTCGAGGGCGCGGTCCACGTCAGGGTCGATGAGGGCGTCGGTCAGGCGGAGCCGGCCGACGACGGTCGCGGGTGAGGCAGCGGTGAAACCTGGCTCGATCAGAGCCATGCCGAGACTGATCGTGGCGACGTCGCGGGCCAGCAGCCCGACCGTGTCGAAGCTCGGCGCCAGCGGCCAGACCCCGGCGGTGCTCACCCGGCCGAAGGTGGTCTTGAGACCGACGACGCCGCAGCAGGCCGCCGGGATGCGCACGGAGCCGCCCGTGTCAGTGCCCAGGGCGAGGTCGGCCTCCCCGGTGGCGACCGCGACGGCCGAACCGCTGGAGGAGCCACCGGGCACCAGCGACGGGTCGAGGGGGTTGATGGGGTTGCCGAACCACGGATTCTCACCGGTCGTCCCGAAGCAGAGCTCATGCAGGTTGGTCTTGCCGACCACCCGAGCGCCGGCGGCGCGCATCGCGGCGACCACGTCGGCGTCCTGCGTCGCGACGAGCCCCTCGTCGGCCAGCGCCGCACAGCCTGCGGTGGTGACCGTCTCGGCGACGTCGATGCAGTCCTTGACCGCGAGCCGCAGCCCGGGACCGGGATCGTCGAGGCGGCTGATCCAGGTCGACACCCGGGCAGCCTGCCACGCCGCACCGCCTACGAAGGGTCCTGTGCACCCCCAACAACGCTCACTGACCGACATCGTTGAGCGCTCTTGGAGGTGGCGGGAATCGAACCCGCGTCCTCCGGCACCAAAACAGGGCTTCTCCGGGCGCAGCTCGCTGTGGTTTTCTCAGCCCCACCGGTCTCACGAGCAAGCCGGTGCCGGGCTCAGTCACTGCTTGGTGTTCCGCGCGCCCCCGTGACCGGGCCGTGCGGTGATCCTCCTAGCGATGCCAGGTCCTGGGCCGGAGGCACTCCCAGGCTGACAGCGACGTCCTAGCTGCTAGGCAGCGAGGACGTACGCGCGCTGATTGGAATCGGCGCTTGATTTTTTTGCGACGTTTCGTGGTTAACGAGATCATCGTCGCCTTCCTCGGCCCGCTTCCCCTGCCTCGACAACCGGAGTCGAGACCTGTCACCCCCTTGTAGGTGTTACGTCGTACGACGTGCAGCGTACGCCGATCCGCTCAGGTGGCCACGGCGCGCAGGTGCCGGGCATCGCTGTCGACGCGCGGCGCCGGCAGGCCGGGGACGGTGAATCCCAGCTCGGCACGCACCAGGTCAGCGCTCTTCGGCCGACCCAGGTAGTAGCCCTGCGCGAGGTCGCAGCCCAGCGCCACCAGGGCGTCGTACTGCTCTGCGGTCTCGACGCCCTCGCCCACACACCGCGCGCCGAGGCTGTGCGCGAGCTGCACGGTGGCCCGCACGAGGGCACGATCGCTCGCCGAGCTCGTGAGGCCGCTGACGAAGCTGCGGTCGATCTTGACCTCGTTGACCTGCACCCGCTGCAGGAACGCGAGGGAGGAGTAGCCGGTGCCGAAGTCGTCGACGGAGAGCTGCACGCCCAATCCCCGCAGCTGCCCGAGCACGCTCTCCACTACGTCGAGCTCGATCATCGTGGTCGTCTCGGTGATCTCCAGAACCAGCTGTCGCGCCGGTAGCCCGTGTCGCGCCAGGACTCCCGCCACGTCGACCGGCAGTTGCTTGTCGAGCAGGTTGCGCGCCGACAGGTTGACCGCGACGGTGAGTTGGCGCCCGGCCCGGAACCACCGGGCGCACTCCGCCACCCCCTTGTCGAGCACCGCCAGGGTGAAGTCGCGGATCAGCCCGGAGTGCTCGACCACCCCGATGAACTCCGCCGGCTGCAACAACCCACGCTGGCTGTGCTGCCAGCGCACGAGGCACTCGGCGCCGGCCACCTGACCGGTGTGCAGGTCGTACTGCGGCTGGAAGTGCACGACGAGGTCGTCGGCGGCCAACGCCGTGCGCAGCTCCGCGGCCATCGCCGGCCGCTGGAGGCTCGAGCTGTCCCGGTCCACCCGGTAGTGGCAGAACGACCCGCGCGACTCCTTAGCCTGGTAGAGCGCCACGTCAGCGCGCTGAAGCAGCTCGCTGAATGTGGTGGCGTCCTGAGGGAAGCAGGCCACGCCGACACTGCCCTCGATGGAAAGGCGCAGTCCGTCGAACAGCACCGGCTCGGACAACACGTCCAACAGCGCGGCCGCGACCTGGTCGGCTGCTCCCGCCACCTGCAGTCCGCCGAGAAGCACGGCGTACTCGTCGCCGCCGAGTCGGCACACGGCGTCGGCGTCCGGCAGGGCTGCGGTCAGCCGCTCCCCGACCTCGCGCAGGAAGACGTCGCCGGCTGCGTGGCCGAGCGTGTCGTTGATCTCCTTGAAGTGGTCCAAGTCAATGATCAGCAGAGCGCACTGGGTCCCTTCCCGGGATGAGGCCTCCAGTGCCAGCTCTGCCCGGTCGTGCAGCAGGGCCCGGTTTCCCAGGCCGGTGAGTGGGTCGTGCGCCGCCTCGTACGCCTTGGCTTCGGCGTGCTGGCGCATCTCCGCGTAGAGCCGGGCATTCTGCAGTGTCGTGCTGACGGCGTGGGCGAAGGTCTTGAGCACCTGCTGCTCGCGCTTGCTGAGGGTGACCGTCCGGCGAAAACCGATTCTCAGGACCCCGATACGACCGTGCGGGGCTTCCAGCGGCGCGACGTAGAGCATCAGCTGGGCCTCGAGCGGGCCGTCGATCGCGCCTGGGTCGCTGGTCCGACTCAAGCCGTTCGCGTCGCCGACGTACGAGGTCACCGGACCGTGCTCGTTCTCCACCGTCACCTGGACCACATCGGCCTGCAGCAGCTGAGCCGCGCGCACGATCGCTGCGGTGGCCACCGCGACCTCGTCCAGCTGGTTGAGCTCACGCGACGCTCGCTCGAGCTGCTGCCAGGTGTCGCGTTCATGCATCGCTCGCAGATAGCCGCGGTAAGACATGAAAAGCAGCAGCAGCAGGGGGGGCAGCACGAGCACCGACGGCCGGCTCCACTGCACCATGACGACGACGGCGACACCCGCAGTGGTGTTGCCCAGGCAGACCAGCGTGCGCAGGAGCAGGCCCTTGCCGTAGATCGAGCCGAACGGCGCCCGCCCGGCGAGCGCGACGGCTCCGGTGACCGTGGCCCCGTTCCACGCCGAGAACGCGAGCGCGGCGAGCACCAGACCCAACACGAAACGGGGGGCCTCCGTGGCACCGGACCCCGCCGTGACCAGGCTGAGCACAGCACCCGCGACCGCCGTACCCAACCCGAACGCCGCCGCATTGAACAGCGCCTTGAGCCGAGCAGTACGTCGCAGCAGGTGGTGGACAAGCACGCCGGCCGTGTTCAGGCAGACGAGCTCCGGCAACGGCACGAGGAACAAGCCGAGCACCACGCACATCTCAGCCCAGGTGAAGGACTCGTTGTCCGCACCGAACCGGATCTCCAGCAGCGAGCGGTCCGCTCCCAGTGCTAGTCCGGCGACGAGGGCCAGCCGCCAGGCGTCGACCGGTGGCGCCGGGTCGACGGCCAGCCGCCAGGCCAGGCTCACACACAGGACGAGACCCGTGGCGCAGACCGCCCAGACGTAGACCTGCAGGTCGTGCGCCCGGACCCAGCCGCGAGCGCGAGCATCGGCTCTGCCGAGCGCGCCTAGCATCGAGCCCACGCTCCTCATCCGAGCCCTCCGCCCCACGTCTCCGAGTCAGCGCGGGTCGCCGGGCAGGTCATCGTTGTTCTCGCCGCTGACCCGCTTACCCGGGGGCGGGCGATTGCCCCAGAACGCGGTCAGGAACTCGTCGTACTCAGCCGTGGTCCAGCTCGACCCGGTCCACGACGACCCGGTCCACGACGACCCGGTCCAACTCGACCCGGTCCAACTCGACCCGGTCCAACTCGACCCGGTCCACGACGACCCCGTCCACGACGACCCGGTCCAGCTCGAACCGGTCCAGGTCCCGCCGGTCCAGCTCGACCCGGTCCACGACGACCCGGTCCACGACGACCCGGTCCAGCTCGACCCGGTCCACGACGACCCGGTCCAGCTCGAGCCCGTCCAGCTCGACCCGGTCCACGACGAGCCCGTCCAGGAAGACCCGTTCCACGCTTCGCAGCGCACGTCGATCTCACCGATGATGACCGTCGACGTGGCGCTGCCCGGGCAGGTCGTGACCACGTTGCGGCCACCCCTGCTGGCCTCGAGCGAGCCCAGGCCGCTCGCGACGCCCGACTGCGAGAGCGCAGGTCCAGGGTCGGCCATGAGTGCGGCGGCGAGGTTGACCCGCCCGGCCCCTTGATCGTTGGCAGGCTTGCCGGGGATCGGGCGAGCCGTCCTCGTCAAGACCGCCTTCACCTGGTCCGGGGTGTACGACGGGTGCGCGGCGACGACCAGAGCGGCCAGACCGCTGGTGATGGCGGCAGCCTGCGAGGAGCCCGACCCCTTGATGTAGCTCGGGGAGATGAGCGCCTTGGGGTTGTCGGCTTCCACCTTGGACCCGTAGGCCCGAGTGGTGATGATCGTCCGACCCGGGGTCACCAGGTCAGGCTTAGTGAGCCCCTGGCGGGTCGGGCCGCGGGACGTCCACGCCGGGATGCTGTCGTCATTCAGATCCGTGTTGCCCTTGTCGTCGTAGGCCCCCGCGGTGATGACGAGCGGGTCGTCGGCCGGCTTGGTGATCGTCGTGGCCTGGGGGCCGGAGTTGCCGGCGGCGACGACGACGACGATGCCCTCTCGCCACAGCCGCTCGACGGCGTAGTTGAGGGGATCCACCGCTGGGTCCTGGGTGCTCGCCGTTCCCCACGAGAGGTTGAGGACGCGGATGTTGAACTGCGCCTTGTACGCCGAGACCCAGTGCATCGCCTGCAGGACCGTGCTGACGTCGGCAGCACCGTTGCGGCCGGCGACCTTGACCGCCACCACCGTGGCCCGCGGCGCAACTCCCGTGTAGGCACCGCCTGGATTGGCCTCACTGTCGTCACCGCTGCCGGCGATAGCCCCGGCCATGACCGTGCCGTGGCCGTAGCTGTCGAGCAGACTGCCCTCACCGGACAGGTCTGGGCCGTGCACGATGCGGCCGGCGAGGTCGGTCATGGGCGAGATGCCGGTGTCCAGAACGGCGACGCCGACCCCCGCCCCGAGGTTGCCTCGCGCCCAGGCCGCCGAGGCACCGCTGCTGCGGGTGAACGCGGAGGCCACACTGGCCTCGTCGTAGGTGACCGCCCCGAAGGTCCCTGTGGTGTTGGCGGTCACCACGGCGACGGCCGGGTCACGGGACAGCTCGCCGAGCCGGTCGGCGGGCAGCGTGGCCGACACGCCGTCGATCAGGTGAAGCGGGGCGACGACCCTCCCGCCGAGGCGGCGGACCGCCTCGCCGGCAGCGGCGACGGTGTCGCGGCCGGTCACGATCACGGACTGCAGAGCTGAGCCCGTCGTCCGCAGCCCCGCATCCAGCTGCCCCACGGCCGTCCAGGCGCTCCCCCGCACAGGGCCGCTGCCGGGCGCTGCCTGTGCGCCAGGAGCGATCGACAGCACCGACAACGCTGCCAGAGCCCCGACGGTCGCCAAGGCCACAGCGCGGCCGGTCCCGACCTGCTCCGCCGTCGCTCCTCGCATCGCTACCCCCAGTGACTCAGCCGTTACTGAGCGGGAATATTGACCCGTCCGCCGGCTCATTTCTATGGCCCGGCCCTAGTCCTTTGGAGTGATCTTGGGCGACAGAACCGGGAGGAATCACGCTTTCTCGACGAGTAGCGCCGCGTTGTCGTGCAGCACAGCGCGCAGCCAGTCGTCGCCAAGGTCCAGGCGCACCAGGCCCGCGATCTGCTCGTAGTAGCCGTAGGGGATGTTCGGGAAGTCGCTGCCGAGCACGACCCGGTCACCGAGGTCGGCAAGGCGAGAGCGCAGGGCCGGCGGGAAGGGCACGATCTCCTCGGCCCACGGGGTGAAGGCCATCGTCGTGTCCAGGTGCACGCGGGCGTAGCGCGCGGCCAGGTCGAGGAACGCGGCGTAGTCGGGCATCCCCATGTGTGCGACCACCGCCGTCAACGCCGGGTGCGCGGCCAGCACCTCAGCGAAGACCTCGGGGCCGGTGAAGGTGCCGGGCGCCGGGCCGTTGCCGCAGTGGATGACCACCGGCACCCCAGCCTCTGCCAGCTGGCCCCAGACGGGCCGCAGCAGAGGGTCGCGCGGGTCGTAGGCACCGACCTGCACGTGCGCCTTGAACAGCTGCGCGCCCGCGTCCAGGGCCTTGGCGACGTACGACGAGGCCGACTCCTCGGGGAAGAACGTCGCCGTCTGGACCACATCGTCGTGACCGGCCGCGAACTCCGCCGCCCACCCGTTGAGCCACGCCGCCATCTCCGGCTTGTGCGGGTAGACGAGGGACGGAAAGGCCAGGACGCCCAGACTTCGCAGGCGCTCGAGCCGGGTCGCCTCGTCCTCGCGGTAGTGGATCGGCCAGGGCCGGCCGGTCAGCGGACCGACCGCGTCGAAGTAGGCCCACACCTTGGCCATCACGTTGTGCGGCAGGAAGTGCACGTGCAGGTCGATCAGCCCGGGTAGACCCAGGGCGCGCCAGACGGCCGGGACCTCGTCGTCGGACTCCGGCGCCCGGACGCTCAGCGCATTCCCTTGGCGTAACGCCCCATCGCCTTACGGATCTGCTTGCCCGCGTCGCGCTCGGCGAGCACCTGGCGCTTGTCGTACTCCTTGCGGCCCTTGCCCAGACCCAGCTCGACCTTGGCCCGGCCGTCCTTGAAGTAGAGCGACAGCGGGATGAGGGCGAGCCCGCCCTCCTTCAGCGTGACCGACAGCTTGGTGATCTCGCTACGGTGCATCAGCAGCTTGCGCGTACGGCGAGGAGCGTGATTGTTCCAGGTGCCCTCGGTGTACTCCGGGATGTGCACGCCCATCATCCAGAGCTCGTCCTCGGTGATGACGGCGTAACCGTCGACGAGCGACGCGCGCCCCTGGCGCAGCGACTTGACCTCCGTGCCAGTCAGCACGATGCCGGCCTCGTAGGTCTCGAGGATCGAGTAGTCGTGGCGGGCCTTCGTGTTCTGCGCAACGAGCTTGCCGCGACCGCTCTCGCGGGTCACCGCAGCCCTCCCCGCACGTCCACGCCCCGACAGTAGTGCGGCGGGACAACGGGTTAGGGCGGCGAGACCCAGTTGAGCGGGTCGACCGGATCGCCGTTGCTGCGCACCTCGAAGTGCAGGTGCGGACCGGTCGAGTTGCCGGCGTTGCCGATCTTGCCGACCTCCTGCCCGCGCCCGACCCGCTGACCGACCGACACCGAGATCTCGGACATGTGCGCGTAGCCGGTGACGATGTCGCGGCCGTTGAACGAGCCGTGGCTGACCAGGACGAGCACGCCGTAGCCGCTGGCCGGTCCGGCCTGGATCACCGTGCCGGCGGCGGCCGACCAGATCGAACGGCCGTAGCCGTTGCCGATGTCGATGCCGGCGTGGAAGCGCACGTCGCCGTAGATCGGGTGCCTGCGGTAGCCGAAGCGACTGGTGAGGTAGCCATCAGTCGGCCAGGCGAACTGGCTGTTGCTCAGGACCGGGCCGCTGATGCCGGCGCGCGCCGCCTGGCGCGCCCGCTCGGCGGCAAGCGCGCGCAACCGCGCAGCCAGCGCTCGCGAGCGCTCGTTGGCGGCCTTGTAGTCAGCCACGTCGGCGGCCCGCTCGGCCTCGGCGTCGGCGACCGCCGCGCGTCGCTCGGCGACCAGGGAGGCGACCCGGTCCCGGGCCTGCTGGGCGCGTACGGCCACCGCGCGGGCCCGCTCCTCGCCGGCCCTGGCCTGGTCGCGCGCCACCTCGAGCAGGTCCTGCTTGGCGTCGAGCTCGGCCGTCGTGGTGGCCAGGCGCAGCCGGCTCACGGTCATCTCGTGCAGCACGTCGTTCTGCCCGCGGAAGACCTTCTTCACGGTCTCTGCCCGGTCGACGACGTCCTGCGGCGACCCGGCCAGGAAGATCTCGCGCAGGTCGCCGAGCGGACCCTGCTGATAGGAGCGGCGGGCCAACCCGGCGATCGTCTTGCGCCCGCGGGTGACCTGGGCCGTGGCCTCGTCGACGCGTCCCTGCGCGGCTCGCGTCGCGAGCTCGGCGCGACGGACCTTGGTGGTCGTCTCGGCAAGGCGGGCACGGGCGCCGGCCAGCTCGCCCTCGGCCAGCGACACCCCGCGTTGGGCGCCGGGCAGCTGCGCGGCAACGGCCGACAGGCTGGCGGCCGCCCGCTGCAGCGCGGCGGAGGAGTCTTCGAGCTCACCGGCGGCGACACGGACACGCCGGTTGGCTTCGGCCTGCGTCTCAGCCTGCACCGGCAGCGCCACCAGGGGCGCGGCAAGGGTGATCAGGGCAGCAGCCAGCGCCGTACGACGTACGCGCACCGCGGCCCCCTCGACGAAAGACGTGACAAACCACGCTCTAGGTACCACGGCGGGCGAGCCGTTGTGGGGAGGTTGGCCGATCAGACCCGCAGGTGTCGCCGCAGAGTGAGGAACGACGCGAGGCCCGACAGGACGATCCCCGTCAGCAGGAGCACCGGGATCACCGCGATCACCGCGTCCCAGCCGACGTAGGCGGTGATCGGGAAGCTGGGCTTGAGCAGCCGGTCGATGAGGATCGCCTTGAGGGCCACCACACCGCCGCTCGCGAAGACCGCACCGACCAGACCGGCGAGCACGCCCTCGAGCAGGAAGGGCAGCTGGATGTAGAGGTTGCTCGCGCCGACCAGCCGCATGATCCCGGTCTCGCGCCGCCGGCTGAAGGCCGCCACCCGGATGGTGTTGCTGATGAGCAGTACGGCGGCGAAGACCTGCACACCGGCGATGATCAGCGCGAAGAGCTGCAGCGTCGTGAGCAGCTTGAAGAAGTTCTCCAGCAGCGCCTTCTGGTCCTGGACCTCGTCGACACCGGGCTGGTCGCGGATCGCGCTGGCGATCACCTCGAACTGCGTGGGGTCTTTGAGCTTGACCCGAAACGACTCTGGAAGCGCGTCGGCACTGACGTTCTGCACCAGCTCGGGCGAGTCCTTGAACTGCTCGCTGAACCGCTGGTAGGCCTCCTGCTGCGACTCGTAGAAGACCCGCTGCACCAGCGGGCTGCCCTGCAGGTCGCTCTGGATCTGGTCGCGCTGCTCAGGCGTCACCGCCGAGCCGTTGCAGTTGGGGCTCGTGCTCTCCTCGCCGCACAGGTAGACCGAGACCTCGACCTTGTCGTACCAGAAGTCCTTCATGGTGCTCACCTGCGAGCGGATCAGCAGCGCGGAGCCGAACAGCGCGAGGCTGATCGCCGTCGTGACCACGACGGCGATGGTCATCGTCAGGTTGCGGCGCAGGCCGATCCCGATCTCGGACAGGACGAAGGAGGCGCGCACCGCTACGCCCCGTGCCCGTAGACGCCGCGGACCTGGTCACGCACGACCCGGCCCATCGACAGCTCCACGACCCGGCGGCGCATCGAGTCGACGATCGCCGCGTCGTGCGTCGCCATCACCACCGTGGTGCCCGTCCGGTTGATCCGGTCGAGCAGCTTCATGATCCCGACGGAGGTGTTGGGGTCGAGGTTGCCGGTCGGCTCATCGGCGATGAGGATCATCGGCCGGTTGACAAAGGCGCGCGCCACGGCGACCCGCTGCTGCTCCCCGCCGGAGAGCTCGTCGGGCATGCGGCCGCCCTTGCCCTCAAGGCCCACGAGGTCGAGCACCTCGGGGACGACCTTGTTGACGACGTGGCCACCTTTGCCGATCACCTCGAGCGCGAACGCGACGTTCTGGAAGACGGTCTTGTTGGGCAGCAGGCGGAAGTCCTGGAAGACACAGCCGATGTTGCGCCGCAGCGCCGGGACCTTCCAGTTGCTCAGCCGGGCGAGGTCCTTGCCCGCGACGTGCACCTGGCCCTTGGTGGGCGACTCCTCCTTGAGCAACAGGCGCAGGAAGGTCGACTTGCCCGAGCCGCTCGAACCGACGAGGAAGACGAACTCGCCCTTGGCGATGTCGACGGTCACGTCCTCCAGCGCCGGGCGGGCGCTCGCCGAGTAGACCTTCGTGACGTGCTGCAGGCGGATCACGAGGAGTGACTCTAGGTTCGCCGGGCCCCTCCAGGAACGTCCGACAGGCGCCGAGGGTTGAGGTGTTCGAGACTTTCTGCGAGGAGGTGGCCCTGGTGTCGTACGACGACCTGCTGTGCGCTGCCTGTTCCGGGCGCGTCCTGGACGGCGGCTGCCCGACCTGCCGCGTCTCGCGCGAGCATCTCCCGGGCCGGCGGCCCCTCCCCGCTCAGGCGCTGCTGATCGCCGCGCTCCTGATGCTCATCGCGCTCGCCCTGCTCACCGCCTGACCGGGTCAGTCGTCGGCGGAGGTGCGGCGCCAGCGGATCGTCGCCTCGACGAACTCGTCGATCTCACCGTCGAGCACCCCGCCGGTGTTGCCGGTCTCGGTGCCGGTCCGCAGGTCCTTGACCATCTGATACGGGTGGATCACGTAGTTGCGGATCTGCGACCCGAAGGCGACGTCGGCCTTGCCGCCGCGGATCGCGTCCATCTCGGCCTGCTCCTCGATGCGCTTGCGCTCGAGCAGCTTGGTCTGCAGCACCACCATCGCGGTCGCGCGGTTCTGGATCTGCGAACGCTCGTTCTGGCAGGACACGACGATCCCGCTCGGCAGGTGGGTGATGCGTACGGCGCTGTCGGTCGTGTTGACCCCCTGCCCACCCGGACCGGAGCTGCGGAAGACGTCGACGCGCAGGTCTTTCTCGTCGACCTCGACCGCGTCGGCGGCCTCGACGACCGGGGTCACGTCGATCATCGCGAAGGACGTCTGCCGACGGGCCTGGTTGTCGAACGGCGAGATGCGCACCAGCCGGTGGACGCCGTGCTCGCCGGCGAGGGTGCCGTAGGCGTAGGGCGCCTTGAGCTGGAAGACGACCGACTTCACGCCGGCCTCCTCCGCCTCCTGCCACTCGAGCACGTCGACGGGGTAGTTGTGCCGCTCCGCCCAGCGGGAGTACATCCGCCAGAGCATGAGCGCCCAGTCCTGGCTGTCGACGCCGCCGGCACCGGGTGTGATCTGCACGAGCGCGTGCCGTTCGTCGTACTCACCGGACAGCAGGGTGCGCACCTCGAGGGAGGCCATCTCGCGCTGCAGCGCCTGCAACTCGCCGTGCGCCTCGTCGAGGGTGGCCTCGTCGGCCTCCTCGGCCGCCATCTCGAACAGCACGGCGAGGTCGTCCAGGCGCCGGCGCAGGTTCTCGACCCGCTCGATGTCGCTCTTGACGGTGGACAGTCGGGTGGTGACCGCCTGGGCCTTCGCGGTGTCG